>CAZCDN010000008.1:0-15469 GCA_964497725.1 uncultured Candidatus Saccharibacteria bacterium
TACTTAGGAGTTGAGCTCCTAAGTAAAAATATTCTGCAAGGGGAGTTCTTGTAGGAGAATAGTATTGGTAAATATAGGTTTATTTGAGATATATATTAAGTTCTATTTATATTATACCATATATTGACATAAAAATCAATAATGGGTGATTTTAGCTTTAAATATTTGCATTTTTGGGTAAAAACCTATAAAATTAGCCATTATGATATTAAAAACTAGAATAAAAGCATTTATTATATTACTCGTCGGTGTGGCTATCGGTTTCTTTGTCTACGGTTCTGAGATGGCAAAAAATGAGACATCTGCATTTAAGGATGTAAAAGTTTTACAAAATTATCCATTTAAATTAGGTCTTGATCTTTCTGGTGGAACACACCTAGTGTATCGTGCCGATGTAAAAGATATTGAAGCAGGGAAGACAAAAGAAGCAATGGAGGCACTTCGTGATGTGATTGAAAGAAGAATAAATATTTTTGGAGTTTCAGAACCAATAGTCCAAGTACAAAATGGTGGTTTTTCAAATCAAGGTGAAGAAAGATTGATTGTAGATCTTCCTGGTGTGACTGATTCAAGTAAAGCGATTGCTATGATAGGCCAAACTCCATCACTCGATTTCAGGACAGAGAATCCAGATTTTGATTCACAAAATATGGGTGCAGTGATAAATGATCAGGGTGTAGTAGAATTGAGCTTAAATGACCGATATACTATTACAAAACTTACAGGTCAATACTTAGACAAAGCTATTTTAGAATTTGATCAAAATACAGGTGAGCCAATAGTAGGACTTCAATTTGATGCTGAAGGTTCAGCTTTATTTGAAAAAATTACAGAAGAAAATTCTGGAAAAACTGTAGCTATATATTTAGATGGAGAACCAATCTCTGCTCCTGTAGTAAGAGAAAAAATTACTGGAGGTAAAGCGCAAATAAGTGGAAACTTTACTCCGACAGAAGCAAAGCTTTTGGTGGGAAGATTGAATTCTGGTGCTTTGCCTGTGCCTATCGAACTTATTTCTACTGAGACTATAGGTCCATCACTCGGAGTAAAAGCAGTCGACGCAGGTGTAAAGTCTGCAATGCTTGGACTTTTAGTAATAGCAATTTTCTTAATAGTTTGGTACAGACTACCAGGATTTGTAGCGACAATTGCACTTTCTATGTACGTATTTGCTATGCTCGCTATATTTAAATTTATACCAGTCACACTTACGGCAGCAGGTATTGCAGGATTTATTATTTCACTCGGTATTGCAGTAGATGCAAATATTCTAATCTTTGAGCGTATCAAAGAAGAGATGCAAAAAGGTGAGACTATCAGTGATGCAGTCAAAAATGGTTTCTCTCGTGCATGGTTTTCAATTCGTGATTCAAATATCTCAAGTATGATTTCTGCACTTATACTATTTTGGTTTGGTACTGCACTTATAAAAGGTTTTGCTCTTGTATTCTTGCTTGGTGTGCTTATGTCTATGATTTCAGCGATCATAGTCACAAGACTTTTCCTTTACGCATTAAATATTCAAAAATCAAATAAAGTCACAAGACTTTTATTTGGGTCTGGCATTAGTGGAACTAACTTAGATAATAAATAATATGTTTGTAATAAAATATAAAAAAATATTCGTTTCGATTTCAGCATTTTTAGTAGCATTGTCATTAGGATCTATTTTGTATTTCGGCGTAGATTTCGGTATCGACTTCAAAGGTGGGGCATTGCTCGAAGTATCATATACAGATGTACGACCCACACAATCTTCTGTGCAAGAAGCGTTGAGTAATACAGGTCTTGATTTAGGTAGTGTGCTCATACAGCCGATAAGTGAAGATACTTTTAGTATAAAGACAAAAGACATAAATAATGAACAAAAAAATCAAGTACTCGCATCACTTGGTGCAAATGCACAAGAGGTGAGCTTTACATCTATCGGCCCATCAGTCGGAGCTGAGCTTGTACGAAAATCAATACTCTCATTTATTTTAGTGGCACTTGGAATTATTTTCTTTATTGCTTATTCTTTTAGAAAAGTTTCAAAGCCAGTTTCATCTTGGAAATACGGATTGATTGCAGTTACAGCATTGATTCACGACGTGATCATACCAGTAGGAGGATTTGTAATCTTTAGTAAGATTTTTGGAGTCCAAGCCGACACTTTATTTGTAGTAGCTATACTTACAATTCTCGGACTTTCTGTATCTGATACAATTGTGGTGTTTGATAGAATTCGTGAAAATTTACAAGTGGGTAAATTTAAAACTTTCGAAGAGACTGTAGGAAATAGCTTAAATCAAGTATACACTCGCTCTCTTGCTACATCATTTACTTTGTTTGTAGTGCTCGTAGCTCTTATATTCTTTGGTCCAGAAAGTACAAAGCACTTTGCTATGCTGCTCACAGCTGGAATGTTTTTTGGAACATATTCTTCGATCTTCCTCGCTTCTCCTCTTTTGGTAATGGTGGAAAACTCACAAAAAAAGAGCTAAAAGTGATATAATATATATATTACTCTATAGTAATCTAAAAAGAATTTTTAGTCGTGTTTATCAATTTATTTAAAAAAATATTATGTATATAATTTTAGGAATTATCGCAGTTGTGCTCATATGGTTGGTTTCTTCTTACAATAGTTTTGTGCGTTTTGTAAACAATGCAAAAGAAGCATGGGCCGATATTGAAGTGCAATTAAAGCGCAGATATGATTTGATCCCAAACCTTATAAATACTGTAAAGGGTTATGCTACTCACGAATCAGCAGTTTTTGAAAAAGTTTCAGAGGCTCGTGCACGCGCCATGTCAGGTGGTGGTACATCAGCATCTCATGCAGAAGCTGAAAATATGCTTACTGGTGCACTCAAATCTATATTTGCAATTGCTGAAGCTTATCCAGAACTTAAAGCAAATCAAAATTTCTTGGAGCTTCAAAAAGAGCTTTCAGATACAGAAAATAAAATCCAATCAGCACGAAGATTTTACAATGGAAATGTGCGTGATCTAAATACAAAAATCGAACAATTCCCAGGCAATGTAATTGCTGGAATGTTTAAGTTTTCAAAAATGGAATTTTTTGATATTCCAGATGATGGAGTAGAATCAAAACCAGTCGAAGTTAAGTTTTAAGTTTTTACAATGGCTACACTATATACCCAGCAATCAAAAAATGTGAGAAAGACATGGCTTCTGATGACCGTGTTTTTGGTGACGATTGTCATTATTGGATTTTTGTTTGCGCAGTATTATGGTGATCCAAATATATTGTATTTCTTTTTTGCATTTGCATTTTTTATGAATATATTTTCATATTGGAATTCTGCAAAGATTGCGATTAAAATGTCGGGAGCTATTATTGCTGACCCTTTTCAATATAAAGAACTGCACAACATAGTAGAAAATCTATCTATTACAGCGGGACTTCCAAAGCCAAAAGTCTATATCATAAATGATAATGCTCCAAATGCATTTGCTACAGGTAGAAATAAAGAGCATGCAGCGATTGCAGTGACGACAGGTCTTATAAATATACTGGAAAGAAATGAACTCGAAGGAGTGATTGCTCACGAGCTTTCACACATAGGAAATAAAGACATACTCATCAGCACTGTAGCTGTAGTGCTCGCAGGGTTTATCACTATAGTCGCTGATATGTTTATCCGTTCGCATATATTTGGAGGATCAAGAGATAGTGATAGTAAAGCGGGTGGGGTAATGATGGTTGTGGGTATTGTACTTGCAATCCTTGCTCCTATTTTTGCTACAATTATACAGCTTTCAATTTCACGAAAGAGAGAGTTTTTGGCAGATGCTTCTGGTGCACTACTCACTCGCTATCCAGAAGGACTTGCAAATGCACTAAAAAAGATAGCTTCACATAGTGCACCAATGATGAAAAAGAGTAAAGCTACTGCACACCTTTTTATATCTAATCCATTTGGAGCAAGTAATGTAAAAAAATTATTTTCTACACATCCTCCTACAGAAGAAAGAGTAAAAGCATTGATAGGAATGCAAGTATAGAAATGGGAGAATTCGCATAGTGGTCTAGTGCGCACGCTTGGAAAGCGTGTATGGATAAAACCATCAAGGGTTCGAATCCCTTATTCTCCGCATGACACATCAAGGAAAATCATGGGACGATGAATACAAAAATAAAAAGCTGGTCACAAATAAAAGTGAGCCACAGGCCGACACTTTGCGTTTCTTTAAGTTTTTAAAAAAAGATCAAAAATATAAAATTGAATATAGAAATATCCTCGACCTCGGTTGTGGCACGGGTAGAAATGCAAATTATTTAGCAGAAAAAGACAATAGTGTCATAGGTATCGAGATTTCAAAAACTGCAATCGGTATAGCAAAGACGCGCGCAAAAGAATTGGGAGTAAGTGTGGATTATCGAATGGGGGACATAGGAGTACCCTATGAGATTGAGGATGATAGTATCGATATAGTGATCGATGTCACTTCTTCAAATTCTTTAAATGAAAAAGGACGGGAAATATATTTAAAAGAAGTTCATCGAGTCTTGAAAAAAGGAGGATTTGTTTTTGTGCGAGCACTAGCAAAAGATGGAAATAAAAATGTAAAAAATTTACTTAAAAATAGCCCAGGTCGGGAATACGACACATATTTTCTAAAAGATTTAGGTATTACAGAACGAGTTTTTTCTAAAGATGATTTTATAAAAATGTATGAAAAATATTTTAAAATCCTGAAATTTGAAAAGAAGACGAGCTATTCTACTATGAGTGGGGTAGTGTATAAAAGGGATTATTTCCTTGCTTATATGCAAAAAAAGTAGTTTTGTTGATATTTTATATATTTGTTATAATATATGTATTATAAATTTATTTTTTAAAAAATATGTGCAATAAAATAAACCTTCACAATGGTGGAAAAAAATGGTGTTCGCCAAACTTGGCATTATTAATACTAAGACTTTCTCTAGGTCTTATCTTTGTCGCTCACGGTTTGAGCAAGATAAACAACATGGAAGGGACTATTGGTTTCTTTGCTAGCTTTGGTATTCCAGCAATCTTTGCTTATTTGGTAGGATGGGGAGAACTTCTTTCTGGTATTGCTTTGATTATAGGTGTATACACTTGGGCAGCTGGAATTTTGATCGCTGTCATTATGATGTTTGCGATTATTCTTGTAAAAAGTAAAGGTGGAGACATTTTGAAAGCAGAAGTAGACTTTATGGCTTTTGCAGCAGCTCTTACGCTCGCATTTATTGGTCCAGGTAAATTTACTATGATGAAAACTAAGTCAAAGTATTGTGCACTCGGATGTGCTGATGGTAAATGTGATAGCTCAAGTACTTGTGGTAGTAAGTGTGATGACAAGTGTGAAGACAAATGCTGTTCAGGAGAAAAATGTGAATGTGGAGATTGTGGTACTTGTAAATAGTATGTCGCAAGTAAAGACAAAAGGTGAGATAAATAATATAAAAAAAGCATGCAAGTATACTGATGCTATATTTTCTAAAATTTGTGCAAGGCTCGACCTTGCACAAATGACAGAAATAGAATTGAAAGATTTTATTTTATCAGAAATTAAAAAGAAAAAATTAAAGCCTAGTTTCTCACCGATTGTCATCTCTGGTATTAGAGCTGGAAATGAAATACATCCAAAACCTACAAGCAATAAGCTTGTAGGTTTTGTGATTGTAGATTTTGGTGTCCGATACAACCGATATTGTT
This sequence comes from uncultured Candidatus Saccharibacteria bacterium, assembly GCA_964497725.1. Lineage (GTDB taxonomy): Bacteria > Patescibacteriota > Minisyncoccia > Phycocordibacterales > UBA9973 > UBA8515. Next base: position 5,694 of record CAZCDN010000008.1, read on the forward strand.
CTGATATGACTCGAATGCTTTTTATCGGGAAGCCAAAAAAGACCGATCTCGATATTTACAAAAAGCTTTTAAATGCACAAATTTTGGGTATAGAAAATTCAAAAATAAATACAAAATGCTTTGAGATAGATCATGTCGTACGAGAGTCTTTAGGAAAATATAAATCCTATTTTATACACACACTTGGTCATGGTGTGGGTGTGAAAATACACGAAAAACCAATACTTTATTACAAGGCAACAAAACCAGTTTTAAAAGAAAATATGGTCATTACTATTGAGCCTGGAATTTATATTAAAGACAATTTGGGTATGAGAATAGAAGATACAATTCTGATTACAAAAAAAGGGCCACAAATTTTGACCAAGTCGACAAAAGAATTGATTGTAATAAAAGCATAATATGAAAATAGGTATATTTGATTCTGGAGTCGGGGGAATTTCTATATTGATGGAAGTCAAAAGAAATTTGCCTTCTCACGATTATGTTTATATAGGAGATCAAAAAAATATACCTTATGGAGACAAGGATAAAGATGAGATTTTTTTATTGTCTTGTCGTATTGTCGATTTTTTGATTGAAAAAGGATGCCGATTTATTATAATCGCTTGCAACACTATCACTGTAGCAGCAAGTTCTCGATTGAGAGATAAATACAAAGATATCGTATTTGTAGGCATAGAGCCTGCTATAAAGTTTGCTTCAGAAAATTCTAAAACAAAAAATATAGGACTATTGGCTACAAAATACACTCTAGAAAGTGAAAATTTAAAAAGATTAAAAGACCAATTTGCTAAAGATATAAATGTGTACACATCTGTGGGCAATGGACTTGTAGAGCTAGTAGAAAATAATACCAAAGACGAAATTGAAATTAAAAAGATACTGAGCATTTGTCTTTTTCCATTTTTAAATAAAGATATTGATCAGCTAGTCTTGGGTTGCACGCACTATCCTTTTTTAGCAAATGAAATAAAAGATATCTTGGGTGAAAAAATAAATATTGTAAATCCATCAGAGGCTATTGCAAGAAGAGTAGAGTATTTACTAGTAGAAAATAAATTTACGGAACTAGGAAACTCTTCTCTTTTATTTTTTACAACTGGAAATTTGGACAATATGAAGAATTTTACAAAAAGATTTTTTGAAAATCCAAATATATCGTATATAGAGATTTAATGTATAATATATAAATGAATGAATATTTTACACAAGAATACAAAAAACTAAATCCTGCTCAAAAGGAAGCAGTGGATACTACAGAAGGTCCTGTAATGGTGATAGCAGGTCCTGGGACAGGGAAGACGCAAGTGTTGGCACTTCGTATATGCAATATCCTAGTAAAGACTGATACAAAAGCTGACGGTATACTTTGTCTTACATTTACAAATTCTGGTGTCCGTGCAATGCGCGAAAGACTTTTTAATTATATTGGAGGCGACGCTACAAAAGTAAAAATTTCTACATTCCATTCTTTTGCTGGAAGTATAGTAGAAGAATTTTTTGGAAGTTTGGATTTTGAAAAAGCTCCAAGTATGCTCGATGACACAGAGGCAGTATCACTCGTAGATGAGATATTGGAAAATGGTGAATGGGAGCACTTGAGACCGAGAGGCGACGCGGGTAGATATTTTTCTGATATCAAATCTTTGATATCACTACTAAAGCGCGAGAGTATCACGCCAAAAGATTTTTTATTTTTAATACAAAGTGAAATTAAAGATTTGGAAAATGATGAGGAGAGTATCTCTAGTCGCGGACCAAGTAAAGGAAAATTGAAAAAAGAAGTTGAGAATAAAATAAAAGGATTAGAGCGCACAAAGGAAATTGTAGAATTTTATGGTGAATATGAAAAATTAAAAAAAGAAAGACTCCTCGCTGACTATGACGATGTGCTTCATTATGCACTTGAAATAATAAATAGTTCTGAAGATGCAAAGGCAGAGATGCGAGAGAGATATCACTATGTATTGGTAGACGAGCATCAAGACTCAAGTGGTATACAAAATGAAATACTAAAAGCTATCTGGAGCGATGTAGAACTTCCAAATATATTTGTAGTAGGTGATGACCGCCAGCTTATATATGGTTTTGGTGGTGCGTCTATCGAATATTTTGAAAACTTCAAAAATCTTTTTGGTAAAGCAAAATTGATCACACTCGTAGAAAATTACCGCTCTACACAAGCTATACTCGATTCTGCAGATAGTCTTTTAAAGAGTACACTCACACTCGACAAGCTAAAAAGTAATCACAAAGAAATGCACAAGCTTTCACTCGTAGAGTGTATGTATCCGCGGGATGAAATCATAATGTGTGCAAATACCATAAGAGAAAAAATAGACCAAGGTGCCAATCCCGATGAATGTGCAATCCTTGTACCTAAAAATTATCAGGTAAAAAATGCAATTCAAATACTTCGCGATCAAGATATACAAGTGGCGCCTTACAATTCTCTTACGCTATTTGATTCATCATACACCGATTCTTTTTTACGAGCTTTGAAAATAGTAGACAATCCATATGACAATGTGGCTCTCGGTGAAATTTTGTTTGATGGTGTTTTCGACATATCACCACTTGTAGCTCATAAATTTTTACAAAGTATAAATACGTACAAGCTATCACTCGATGACTTTTTAGGCAATAGCAAGGGTACACTTTTAGACGATATCGATCCCATAGTAAGTGTGGGTAAAAAAATAGAAGTTTTTATAAATAAAAATAAAGAATGTAGTGTATATGAATTAATACAGTATGTAGGCGAGCACTTACTTCTTGAAGATGTCGACAATCACGATTCTTTGATTCAAAGAGTAGAAGTCGTCCGTACAATGCTACACTTGGCACTTCTTGCACAAGAAAAAAGTCAAAGAGAAAAAAAGAATTTTACATTGAAAACTTTCCTTGCTTTTATCGAACGATTAAAAAATTATGGTCAGGATATACCGCTCGCTGTATTCTTTAAAGATAAAGGGGTAAAGGTTCTCACTCTTCATTCTTCGAAGGGTCTAGAATTTGATTTTGTGTGGGTGGCTCATATGAATGAGAAAAATCTTATGCGAGGCAGGGTGCAAGCTTTTACTTTGCCTAAAAAAGTCCTTGAGCAAATAGAAGAAAAAGATGATCTTGTAGTCAAAAGACAAATCTATGTGGCACTTACGCGAGCAAAAAGATTTTGTACTTTTTCATATTCAAATATGAATTTAAATGGTACAAGTGATGAGCTCGCACATATCATAAAAGAGTTACCACAAGATATTTTTGATATAAAATCATACACAGATACAGAAAAAGAGATTGTAGACAAAGATATAAAATCTTATGTCGTTTCAAAAAGAAAAGAAGCACATATTTTCGATATGTCCGACCTGGTAGATTTAGTAAAAGAAGAATATTTAAAGACAAAAGTATCAGTCACAATGCTAAACAATTTTTTTGAATGTCCGTGGAAATGGTATTTTAGAAATTTACTTCGCCTTCCTGATAGCTTGTCGGAAAATCTGGTATTTGGGAATATTGTACACGGCTCACTCGAACAAATCTTAAAGAATAGAAAAATGAATTTAGATGATTTGATACAAGATCAAATACACAAGCAAAATATCTACGATGAAGGTACCGTAAAAAGATTTACAAAAGACGCAAAATCTATATTAGAAAATTGGATTAAAATACGCTTACCTGAAATAGAAAAAAGTTATGAAACCGAGCGCCCAGTATCATACAGAGATCCAAATTTTCCACACTTAAATTTTTATGGAAAGATAGACCTTACCGAAAAACTTTCAGATAATAGTGTGAGAGTTACTGATTTTAAGACAGGTAAAATTCGTACAAAATCTGAAATTGAAAAAGAAAGCGATGATGGGCGAATGAGCGATTATCGTCGCCAGCTCGTAATGTATTCATATCTTATACAAGGTTCAAATCCCTCTATTCACAAAGATTCAATCGGGACAAGTAAAAATTTATCTGTATCAGAATCTCAGCTCGAATTTGTAGAAGGAAATAAAGAAGATAAAAATAGTGTATACAAGACTCATATCACACAAGAAGAAATCGACCTTCTTGTAAGAGATATCAAAGACTACGACAGTGCTTTAAAAGAGGGGACTTGGACAAAAAATAATTGCAACTTCAAAGCCTATGGCAGTGGCCCAAATCAATGCCCATACTGTAAAAAAGCTGAGATATATAGCTAAAATGGCTATGTATTGACTTTTTATATGTAGTATGCTATAATATATACAAATAAACTTTAAAATTACTATTATGAAAAAGATTAAAATTTTTTGGAGTTTCCTTAGGGAAACAAGCTTGTTCTTTACTATTTTTGTTGTTTCTCTAGGATCTTTATTGGTTTTGTTATCGATACTGATTTTAGATTTTTGGGTTTATCCTGAATCCGCAAATTCATTTATTCAAGGATTTATTATTTTAATATCGATTAGTTTTACACTATCGATACCTAAAATATTTATTTCTTTGAGTCTTGGACGTCGCGAGAGTATAAAAGAACATCAAGAATTATTAGACATCGAAGATAGAAATATCGAAAAGATGTGCTCAAAGTAAAAATATAGAGGCTCTCCTTTTTGGGGAGTCTTTTTATTTTACCTCATATTGAAAAATAGGCCCTAAAATGCTATTCTTTAAAAATATGGAAGAAATACAAAAAGGTCAATTACACCCACTTACACTACTTGCCGAAGAGTCATATAAAGTATTTACCGACCTTGGTTTTGAAATAAATATGGGTCCTGAGATGGAAAATGAATGGTATAATTTTGATGCACTAAATGTGCCCGCTGATCATCCTGCGCGCGACATGCAAGACACTTTTTTTATAAAAAATAAAACGGCTTCACAAGAGAATCAGAATTTTACCGCTTTACCCTCTCTGCGGGGGCTCCGACACGGACAAAATTCTGACTCTCTTGTTCCGCCTAGTGATAGCTTTGTTCTTCGCACTCACAATACAAATACGACTGCAAGAAAAATGGCAGAAATGGCAAAAGAAAATATAAATGAGGGAGCATATATTTCTATTGGAAAAGTTTTTAGAAATGAAGCGACTGATGCGACTCACGAAATGCAATTTTATCAAATTGATGGTTTTATGATTGCTCCGATTCAAGATAAAAATACTTCTGCAAATCTTTCAAATATGAAAGCTATCCTTATCGAATTTTATAAAAAAGTACTCGGTGAAGATACAGAGATAGAATTTCGTCCAAGCTTTTTTCCTTTTACTGAGCCTTCTGTAGAGGTGCATGCAAAGTTTACTCCTTCGACTGATTCGAAAAGCTCACAGCAAGCAAGCTCAGGACAAGATGGTAAGTGGCTCGAAATGATGGGAGGGGGAATGCTTCATCCAGAAGTTTTAAAAAAAGCAGGATTTGATCCAGAAAAAGTTCAAGGTTTTGCTTTTGGTGGAGGTCTCGACCGCATTGCTATGATACGCTGGAATATTCCCGATGTGCGATTTTTTTATCAAGGCGACCTAAGGCTAAATCAATTTTAATATATGAAAATTTCTTACAACTGGCTAAAGTGGTACCTACCGGACGCACCAGATGCAAATAAAATTGCAGATGTTTTGACATATCATCTTACAGAAGTCGAATCTCTCGACAAGCTCGGGACAGGGGATAATGTAGATTATGTTTTTGATATAAATATTCTTCCAAATAGGGCACATGACTTACTTTCTCACCAGGGTGTGGCACGCGAGCTTTCCGGCCAGCTCTCTATTCCTTTTTCTGATCCGACTCCCAAATACAAGATACCCGAAAGTAAATCTACCGATTTAAAAATAGAAATAAATACCGACAAGTGTCGTAGATTTTCTGCACGAATCGTGCGCGGAATAAAAGTGGGTCCAAGTCCAGAATGGGTAGTAAAGCATTTGGAAAGTATAGGCCAAAGGAGTATAAACAATATCGTAGATGCTACAAATATAGTAATGTATGATTGCGGTCAGCCTACACACGCTTTTGACTTACGCAATTTTAAAGACAATAAAATTGAAATCTTGGACGGAGTAAATAATCAAGAATTAAAATTGATTGGCCGAGATCAAATAGTCGCAAAATTAGAACCTACTGATATTTTGATTAAAAATAGTGATGACGAAATTCTAAGTCTTGCAGGCATAAAAGGCGGTTTAAATAGTGGAGTGAGTGATGACACCACCGAACTACTAATCGAAGTTGCAAATTTTGACCCAAGCACTATTCGTAAGACAGCGCGCAGAATAGGTGTGCTTTCTGATTCAGCTAAAAGATTTGAAAATGATTTGTCGCCCGAATTGTGTATTTTTGGAATGATGGAGCTTTCAGCTCTCATTGCTGAAATGTTCCCCGACGCAGTCTTTGAAGAAGTAGTCGACCACTATAAAAATGTGCAAGAGAAAAAAACTATTTCATTTACTACAGATTTTATAAATAAAAAACTCGGTGGCAATATCCTAGATCAAGACGTAGAAAAAATATTGAAAAATTATAATTTCAAATATGTCCAGGCCTTGCTTGGACAGTGGGAGATAGAAGTGTCAGTTCTAAGACTTGATTTAGAAAATGCTATCGATATGGTAGAAGAGATTGGTCGCATATATGGATACGATAAATTGATTCCAATTCTTCCAAAGGTGTCGTCTAAAACTTTGTCTTTAAATAGTGAGTATGAAAAAATAAAATCAGCACGCAATTATTTGCTCAGTGAAGGATATAGAGAAGTGATGACATATAGTTTTACAGATAAAGGAAAAGTGGAAATACTCAAAAGTGCAAGTGATAAAAACTTTTTGCGCACAAATCTGACCGATGGAATAAAAAAATCTTATGAGATAAATAAATTGAACGCACCATTTTTAGGTTTGGATGAAATCAAGATTTTTGAAATCGGTAGTATTTTTACAAAAAATCCAAATGACGATGGGGAAGAAGTAAGTGTGTGTTTTGCAAATAAAAAAGAAATAAAAGAAATGAGCCTCGATGATTTTGTAAAAAATTATACTTCTACTACTAGCTACACATTACCGACTACAGAAAAAAATGAAGCTCTTTTTGAGGCTTGGTCTACACAGCCATTTGTCGTACGTGACCTTTCTCTTTGGGTCAACAGTGATACTGATAAAGAAATCGTACTCGATATAATTAAAAAAGAAAGGAATGAGCTACTTGTAAAAGAACCTCGCATTGTAGATCGATTTGAAAAAGATGGAAAAATTTCTTATGCATTTAGAATGATTTTTCAATCAAGTGATCGCACGCTGACTGATGAGGAAGTAAATAAAATTATGAAAAATATTACAGACTCAGTAATAGAAAAAGGATTTACTCCTAGATAGCAATCCACAGTTTAAGTAAAAATCTTTCGTAAAAGAAAGATTTAAGATATAATACATTCATATGAAACATAAATTCAACTTAATTATATTACTTGCTGTTTTCTTTATCGGAATTTTTTCTTTTACTAACTTTGCTTATGCGGATAATGTAGGATTAGAATGGGCGAAGAGTGTAGGAGGCACAGGTATTGATGTCGTGAGTCGTACTTCTGTTGGTATTGATTCTTCTGGAAATACTTATATTACGGGAACATTTAACAACACTGTCGACTTTGATCCAGGTGCTGGAACTACTAATTTAACTTCTGCTGGAGCTGCTGATATGTTTGTCTTAAAACTCGATTCGTCTGGAGATCTTGTTTGGGTAAAACAAATTGGTGGTACTGGAGCTGATGGAGGTAACGGTATTGTTCTTGATAGTAGTAACAATATTTATCTTACGGGTTATTTTAATGACACTGTTGACTTTGACCCAGGCGCTGGAACTACCAACTTAACTTCAAATGGAAGTGGTGATGTATTTGTTTTGAAATTAAATTCATCTGGTGTCTTTATGTGGGTCAAAAGCGCAGGAACAGTTAATAACGATTATGGCGCAGCTATTGCTATAGATGCAGATGATAATGTCCATGTATCTGGATATTTTATTGGTATTGGAGATTTTGACCCAGGCGCTGGAACTACTAATATTTCAGCTGGTTCTAGCGAGGGAGTCTTTATCCAAAAACTAGATACTGATGGTGTTTTTATTTGGGCAAAATCTTTTGAGGGTAATAGCTGGGGTAACTGGGTACAAGCTATGACTATTGATAGTTTTGGAAATGTATACACTACTGGAACTTTGCGTGGTACTACGGATTATGACCCAGGTGTTGGAACTGCATATTTAACTTCAGCTGGTTCTTATGATTCTTTTATGTCAAAACTCGACTCCAGTGGTAACTTTGTTTGGGCTAAAAGTATTGGTGGTACAGGAGTTGATGTTGGTAACGGCATTTATACTGATTTAAATAATAATGTATATATAGCATTAGAAATTGGTTCAACTGGTGTTATTGATTATGACCCAGGCGCTGGAATCACTAACTTAACTTCAAATGGAAGTAAAGATATATTTATTTTAAAGCTTGACTCATCTGGTGATTTTGTATGGGTTAAACAAATCGGTAGTACAGGAGTTGATAACCCCCTTCCTATATATATAAATGGTGATGCAATCTATGTAGCAGGAATATTTTCTGACACTGTTGACTTTGACCATGGCGCTGGAACATATAATTTAACTTCTGCTGGAGGTAGAGATGCTTTTGTCTTAAAACTCGATTTATCTGGTAATTTTGTTTGGGTTAAAAGTTTTGGAGGTACAGAGAATGATGAAGGGTACATTGTTAATGTGGATTCAAGTAATAACGTATATGTACTTGGAACATTTAATAGTACTTCTGACTTCGATCCAAGCTCCGCTACCACCAACCTCACATCCGCAGGAGCAACTGACATCTTCATCCTTAAACTAACCCCAGTCATCGCCCCAACTCTAACAACATCATCAGCATCTAATACAACAAGATCAAGTACAACATTATCCGGAAGCATCACAACTACAGGCTATGAACCAAATACAACAAGAGGTTTCCAGTATGGTACAACTACTAGCTATGGATCATCAACGACAGAAAGTGGATCATTCACAGCAGGATCATATCAAGCCACACTAACTAATTTACAATGTAGTACTACATACCACTACCGTGCATACTCATCAAATTCTGAAGCTACAGGATACGGATCAGATGCTACATTTAACACAAATAATTGTATATTAACATCAGGCTCATCACTCTCATCTCGTATCAGTAATCTAGTAAGTATGGGAAAAACACAACAAGCCAAAGATCTAGCAAATACATTTAATACTACAACCGTAATTCCACAATCAAATACATTCATCTCTCCATCAGACAATCAACCAAAATCTTGCCCTGGATTCAATCAATACTTCAAATATGGTTCAAAGAATGATGAAATCAAACTATGGCAATCATTCCTAAACAAAGAAGTAAATACAAACCTATCAGTAGATGGTAGCTTTGGACCAGCAACAAGAAGAGCAGTCATAGCTTTCCAAGACAAATACAAAACAGATATACTTACTCCATGGAAACTTACTAAAGGTACAGGATACATATATCAATCAACTAGATTCAAAGCAAATGAATTGATCGGTTGTGCTAAAGAAAGTCTTACACTAGACAATGGTGTGACTGTAAAGAATTAGTTTAAAAAATTCTCTTAACACAATCCACAGTTTTTCAAAAAAACCTTTTCATAAAAAAGTTTTTTACGGTATAATATAGTTGTATATTGAATTCACACACCCTAAATGAAAAACATTCTAAACACAATCAAACACATATCAAAA
>CAZCDN010000009.1:0-14501 GCA_964497725.1 uncultured Candidatus Saccharibacteria bacterium
GCGGAAGCTGGTCGTGGAATAATTCAATTTGAAATATATAAAAGAAGTTATTTATAATTTCTTTTATACAAAAGGCGATATTATATGCCTCAATTGAGCATATAATGGCTGCGTGTTACAGCTTAGCGAAACACGGACATCTTGGAAAGACAAGAAAAAATGAATACGAACGGGACAAAAGAAAAAATATTTAATTACCTATTTAAAAAATCAATAAAAAAACATCCATATTATATGGGTGTTTTTTATGTTTAATCTTTATTTATATAGCATTTGCAGAACCGTAAGAAGAAGTTTTATAAATACTTGCATACTAGTACGGAAGTATTTATAAATATTATTTAGATAATATGTAAAGATTGTTTTTAAAATATGGAAAATAAAAAAAGACACTTCGTTAAAGAAGTGCCTTTTGCCTAATTTTATTAGGACTTTTTTTAATTTTTGATAAAACGGGTAATACCCGTTTTGGTTTGAATAGAGTAAACTCCCAAAGTAAGAAAACTCACATCAATACTCGAACCAGTGTCGGTTATCACCACTTTTCCTGATGTGTCATAAATGACAATTGGATCAGTATTGATGGCAGAAGGTACATTTAAAACATTTTGACATGGGTTTGGATAAATAGAAATTGTTGATTTTTTAAGATCATCAACTCCAAGCGTCCAAACTGTGAAGGCTTGCTTTCTGGTAACGATAGTATCGTTACCGAAATAGATAATTCTGGCATAAAATAACCCTTTGTTATTTAATGTAAAATTTCCAGAAGCTAATCCTTGCCCAGAAATATCTGTAAGAGTTATCCAATCTTTTGGGATTGAAAAACTTGAATCAGTATCATATTCGATACTAATAGTTCCAGATTTTCCTGAAGGAATTTCATAATTAGTCTTAATATTTACATCCAGACCATTAATTATGAAATCAATCTCTCCTAGATAAGATGGTTTTATACTCGCAACCATCTTAAATTGGTAAACAATAGTACTATCTAAACCTTCGCTATTTAAAGCAAAAGCTTTGATTTCTTGATTACCTTGCGGTAAATCTTTGATTGTATGTTTCCATTGACCGCTTTCGGTCTTTTTAATAATAGAAGTTTTAATTCCACTATAAGTCAACCAGATATCTGTATTTAATCCACCAATATTTACAATGCCTGATAAATATAAATCTTTATCAGAAATTTGTTTTATAGTGTCTATCCAGATACCAGGTTTTTGTGGCGCAATATACGCCGGTACAAAATACCAATTAGTTTTTTCTTCGCCTGCAGTATTTTTGATACTGTAGGAAACCCACACATCGGTTGTGCTGGCTCCATAACTGTTGTCAACTAAAGTTTGGTTACCAGTTGATCCTGAGATCTTCCAATTTTTTCTAGAAATCGCTGAGTTCGTGTCGGTTGAATTAAAAACCGTAAAGGCATCAATCTGACCGTCACGGTTAGATACATAAATTAAATTTGCAATAATCTTTCCGTTTAAATTATACGGACTGTTTGCAAAATAGATTTGGGGCTTGATTGCTTTGGGTTCGATTTTTACATACCCAATTTTAGTTTCCAGTATACTTCCTGAATCAGGGATCCATTGTAGCTTTAACCAAATTTTTACTGGTGACTTTGGTAAGCCACTTGTAATAGTCTCAGTAAAAGTTTTTCCAACAGTATCTTTGTTTTTGCTCCAATCTTTAATTGGGTTAAAACCCGAAACACTGTCGATAGGGGATACAAACAATCTGACTTTGCCAGAGGTATTTGTTTTTAGAAAATACTCTAAAATAAAACCATCATCAATACCAATTGTTGGTTGATTAAGTTTAATTGAGTCAGTTGTGTTTGCTTTAGCATCTAGTACTAAAAATGCAATAGCCGTAGCTAGAATGATTAATTTCTTCATTTTTTTTGTCTTTAATTATTGTGAATGTTCTTTCTTATTTTGACGTTATTGTATCATAAATATTACAATTTGTCAATAAGTAATAGATTAAGTATTGTGTCAAACTCTATACAATATACCCATAAGATATAAAAGACCTTGATATATAAGGCTTTTAAAGTAATGGTTATATAAAATAAGAGGGTATACTTGACAAAAGGGTATGATATATGATATAATACGTAAGTAAATAAATATATAGCCGTCATATATGATGGTTTTAAAATATTAAAAAATATGAATAAAAATATGAACAAAAAAATAATAATTGGTTTTGCTACTATCGTAGCTATCTTGGGCTTTGCAAAAATGGCTTTTGCCGGCACACCGATACTATCAGTAAGTCCTAATCCTACAGTAACTACAAGTACTGCTAATTTTTCTGTTTTTTATGATATGAATGGTGATGTGCTTACATCTGTGGCTGTACGATACGGTACAAATACTTTAATGCAATCAAATACTACTTCACAATCTCCAGGTGTAAGTTCAGGAACACTTTCTTTTTCTGCAAATGGACTTTCTGCGGGTACTACATATTATTTTCAAGCTATAGGTGTATCGAGTAATGGTACAGTTGTAAGTAGTAGATATACATTTACTACAAAATCTGTCTCTGCTCCTAGTGTACAGACATACCCAAATCCGACAAATATATCAGAAAATTCTGCTAATCTTTCAGGTTTCTTTCAAGACAATGGTACAAGTCTTTCAAACTTAGTTTTTGAATATGGTACATCTACTAGTCTTGGTTCTACAAAAAATATTTCTTTCTCAGGATCTTCTGGTACTGTATATGCTACTATTTCAAATCTTTCAGCAAATACAAAATACTACTACCGTATTTCAGGTACAAATTCTGCAAGTACTGTAAACGGTTCTGTGTATAGTTTTACTACACTAAATTCTACAAACAACAACAATAATAATACAAACAACTGTGTAATCACTGATTTTAGTGCAAGCTCATATCAAGTTAATCGTGGAGACAGAGTGACTATTTACTACAATACTAGAAATTGTACAAGTAAAAATATTTCAAATTATGGATCTGTATATGGTGATTCAAATAGTTTTAGTGTGTCAGTATACGAAGATACAAGATATGTATTGAGTGCATCAAATTCTCAAAATTCTACAAGTCAATCATTTAGAATATATGTAAATAGTAATTCAAATAATAATAATAATAAAGATTGTAATTATTATGGAAATTGTCAAAATACAAATACAGGAAATAAAAATAATACTACAAACAATACTTCAGTACGATCAAGTACTGGTGTAGTAAACGAAGCAAGTTCTACAAGCGCAGTATTTACTGGAAGTGTGTATTCAAATCAGGGTCAATCATTTGCTTCATTTGAATATGGCACGACTCCAAACTTGGGTCGCACAACAACAAGACTTTCTTCTAATGGATCATATAATACAAATTTTATTTATACTGTATATGACCTAAAACCAAATACTACTTATTACTTTAGAATAGTAGGGGAATCAAATCGTATGGTTTCAGTAGGAGATATATTGTATTTTAAAACTCCAAGTCAGGGTTCTACTAGTACTGTAATTACAAATACTACAAATAAAAGTAGTACTTCAAATAAAAATACAGACATAGGTATCGGTAAGACAAAAAATTCTTCTAGTACAAATACAGATGATGAAAATTCTGATACTGTTGTAGGAGGTGTAGACAATAATCGAGATGGAAACTTTCTTTCTGCTGGTGCAGGATTTAGTGGGACATTTTTCCCAGGTACAATATTTGGATGGCTTATAATAATTCTTATTATACTCATCGTAGTAATGATTGCGCGTAGAGTTTTCTCTGGATATAAAGTAACAAAAGTAAAAACTTCTTAAGTTATAAATACAAAAAATCCCACAATAATGTGGGATTTTTTGTATTTATGTTCTTAGTCAGCGGGTGCTAACCCCAACACAAATGCCTATGTGAGCGCAGCCGCTGACTAAAAACACAAGCGACTACATATACATTATATTACATATAAATAAAAAAACAAACCCCCGCAAGCGGGGGTTTGTTCAGGCATTTGTTTTTAAAAATTATTGGAATCTTTTCTCACAATTCTAATATAGCAAAATAAAATAAAAAAGTCAAGCTTTTTTCTTTTATAAATTTAAAATTCATACATTCTTTTTTAAAATTATATGAGAAATAAATTTTTAATTTTATTTTTTTACACAACTTTATTTTAAGAGAAAACTTTTTTTGTGAAAATAAAATTAAATTTTTTTTTATAAAAATTTTTTTTAAAAAAATAAAAAAGTTATCCACACTTTTTTTAAAAAAGTTATTGCAGTTATCTTTTTTATGTAAGATAATATATTTATAGGTGTGATAAAAATTTTATAAATATTTTTTTAATAATTTATTTTATAAAAATTTTTTATAAGGTCGTATGTCACACAACTTTAAAAAATAATTTTTCAATACAAATATGGCAACAAAAAAGAAAGCAGTTAAAAAAACAGCAGCAAAAAAGAAAGTAACAAAAAAGGTAGTTAAAAAAGCTACAAAAAAAACTGTTAAAAAAGCTGTAAAGAAAACTGTTAAAAAAACAACAAAGAAAAAAGCTACAAAGAAAAAAGCTTAATATCTTTAAGAAAGTTTACAAAATCCCCTCTCTATCGGGGATTTTGTTTTTATGGTAGAATAAAGAACTATGAGTATATTAAAATCAATTTTTGGTGATGAAAGCTCTAAATTTATATCTAAATCTCAATCTGTAATTAAAAAGATTAATGGTTTTGAGAAAGATATGGAATCTATACCTAGTGCTCAATTTACACAAAAAACAAAAGAATTTAAAGAAAGAGTTAAGAATGGTGAGTCTCTGGATAGTATTTTACCAGAAGCTTTTGCTTTGGTACGTGAAGCAAGTAAAAGAACTCTGGGGCAAAGACATTATGATGTTCAGCTATTAGGAGGACTTGTTCTTCATTCTGGTCGTGTTTCAGAAATGCGTACAGGTGAAGGAAAAACTTTAGTCGCTACGCTACCTGCTTATTTAAATGCACTTACAGAAAAAGGTGTACATATAATTACTGTAAATGATTATCTTTCTCGCCGTGATGCTGTATGGATGGCACCAGTATTTTATTTACTTGGTCTTTCTGTGGGAGTTATAAATTCTCAAAACACATCATTTGTATATGATAGTGAACATAAAAATCCAGATGATAACACAGAAGACAATGCTTTTAAAATTGATTATGAATTTTTAAAACCTTGTAGTCGTCAAGATGCATACAAGGCAGACATTACATATGGTACAAACAATGAATTTGGTTTTGATTTTCTTCGTGATAACTTAGCACAAAAAGTAGATGGTATTTCTCAAAGAGGGCATCACTATGCAATTGTCGATGAAGTAGATTCAATCCTTATTGATGAATCTCGTACACCACTTATTATTTCTACTGAAGCTGGGGATTCTGAAAATCTTTATTATCAATTTTCAGATATCGCAAAAACTTTAAATAAAGAAACTGACTACACAGTAGATGAAAAGATGAGAGCTATATCTTTGACAGATGAAGGTATTACACGCGCAGAAGAATTGCTTGGTACTACAAATATATATACTGAAAAAGGAATTAAGTACGTCCATCACTTAGAGACTGCTGTACGAGCCCAAGCTTTATATGAGAAAGACAAAGATTATGTAGTAAAAGACGGGGAAGTAATAATAGTAGATGCATTTACTGGTCGTTTACAGCCTGGACGTAGATGGAACGAAGGCCTACATCAAGCTGTAGAAGCAAAAGAAGGTGTAAAAATCCAAAATGAAACTCGTGCCGTAGCAAGTATTACATTCCAAAACTATTTTAGATTTTATGAAAAACTTTCAGGTATGACAGGTACAGCTGAGACTTCAAAAGAAGAATTTCAGAAAGTTTATGATCTTGATGTCGTAGTTATACCTACACATAGAGATATTGCACGTATTGATAGCAATGACCTTGTATATCAAAACGAAAAAGCAAAATTTAGAGCAATTGCAGAAAAAGTAAAAGAATTGAATAAAAAAGGACAACCTGTACTCATTGGTACTGTATCGATTGAGAAAAATGAATTACTTTCTGCATATCTTACTAGTGAAGGTGTGAAGCATACAGTTTTGAATGCTAAAAATCACGAAGGGGAAGGAGAAATTGTAGCAAATGCTGGTAGAAAAGGAATGGTGACTATCGCTACAAACATGGCAGGACGTGGGGTAGATATAAAACTAGGAGGTGTACCTTATGATGAAAAAGCATATGAAGAAGTAAAAAGTCTTGGTGGATTATATGTGCTTGGAACAGAAAGACATGAAGCAAGAAGAATCGACAACCAGTTACGTGGACGTGCTGGTCGTCAGGGTGATCCTGGTGAGACTCGTTTTTATGTATCACTTGAAGATCCACTAATGAGAATCTTTGGTTCAGATAGAATGAAAAGCATGATGGGTAAGCTTGGACTACAAGAAGACCAGCCAATCGAAAATAAATTTATTTCTCGAGCAATTGAAAGTGCACAAGCAAAAATTGAAGGTTTCAATTTTGATGCTCGTAAACACACTCTTGAATATGACAATGTGATGAATCATCAACGTTCTGTAGTTTACGGTAGACGAAAGACAATGCTTTTGGGTGAGCATGAAGATATAGAACAATTTTTGATTAGTATGCAAGATTTATTCCCTGATATCATTGATTTAATTAAAGAAAAACGTCAAAAATTTGGAGACGGAAACTTTTTTGAAACTGTGAGGAAGATTGTATTGTATACAACTGATACTCTTTGGGTAGAGCATTTAGAGACTATGGAATATACTCGCTCATCGGTAAACCTCCGTGCTTATGGTCAGCGTGATCCGCTTATAGAATACAAAAAAGAAGGATTAAGATTATTCCGAGAAATAGAAATAAAGACAAGAGAGCAAGTATATTCACTTATAAAGACTATGGATATACAAGAAAAAGAAGAAGTTCAAGTACAAGAAGAAAAACAAACACTAATTCTTAGTGCAGAAGAGGGGAATAATGGTCAAATCATAAAAAAAGATGAAGATCGTGTGGGTAGAAATGACCTTTGTCACTGTGGATCTGGTAAAAAGTATAAAAAGTGTCACGGAAAATAAGTCTTTCTTAAATCCTAAAATTAGCCTTATAAAATAAGTCTAATTACACCATTATTTTATAAGGCTGTAAATAGATTGCCGCCCAAAAACCCTTATAAAATAAGGGTTTTTTTGACTTGACGTATCGTAAAAATATTGTATAACGCTTGACTTTTATAGACCTATATGCTATTATATACGTAAGTCCAGATATGTTATTTATTAAGTAATGTATAAGGGCTTTTTAATTTGGAGGTAAAATTTTACTTTTAAATTTAAAAAAATACTACCACGGAGTTTGGCGAAGCAAAATCGCTGATTATGAACAAAAAAGTAATAAAGTTTTTGCAATCGTTCGTTGCCATACCATTATTGGCGACATCTATGCCATTAAATGGTTTAGTATCTACTCCGAGTTCGATTGCTATCTTAGGTCAAAAAAACAATAGTGTGATGGAAGCTACTCTGATAACCGCAGAAGAAGTGAAAGTCCGCAAGGAGTATGCAGAAGCGATTGATATTTATTTTGAAAATATAAATGCACCGCTTGCTGGTTATGGAATGAAATTTGTAATTGAGGCTGAAAAAAACAACCTCGATTGGAGACTTCTTCCAGCAATTGCTATGGCAGAATCTACAGGAGGAATTCACGCTTGTAAGACTGTTCCAAACATGCCGTTTGGATATGGTTCATGTAAGTTTGGATATAGTTCTATTGATAAAGCTATTGAAGCAGTTGCAAAGTCTTTAGGTGGAAACAATGAAAAAACAGCAAAATGGTATGCTGGTAAAAGTACTAAACAAATTCTAAAGACTTATAATCCTGATAGTATTGCCCCGGGTTATACAGATAAAGTAATGAGAATCATGGATAAGATTCATCCTGAGAGTAATTTAGGTTAAACAACAAAAAGAAAACACCCACAAAATGTGGGTGTTTTCTTTTTGTTGTTTTTTGTTATACGAGCTTTTTCAATTTATCTATGGCTATACTTTTTTCTTCATTTCTAAATGAGACCTTTCCTTCAAAGACAATAATTTCATCAGCTACCAATAGGTCTTTATGGTCTTCAAATGTTTTAGGAAAGACTACAGCCTCAATAGTGCCTGTATAATCAGATATCCTCAGGAAAGCCATCCTGGTATTGTTTTTTGTATTTACGATTTTCACACTTGTAATAATTGTAGCCATTATTATTTGTGAACCAGGTCTTACGCCATCTATTACTTTTTGTATATTTAGTCCCGATTTTTCAATACGCTCTTTAAAAGGATCAAGTGGGTGTCCTGAGATATATAATCCTAGCAACTCTTTTTCCCAAGATAGTTTTGAAGACGGAGATGAATCTTCAAATTCATCGAGAACTAAAGTATTTTCTATTCCTCCTATTGAACCAAAGAGTGACTCTTGGGAACTTTCTTGCTTAAATTCTTTATTGAAAGATAATAATTTTTCAACATTACCAAGTATTGTACCTCTAGGAGCCAATTCATCCATAGCACCAGATTTAGTAAGAGCTTCTAACGATTTTTTGTTTAAGTTTTTATGAGTAACTCTCTCAAGAAAATCAGCTAAAGATTTAAATTTACCTCCATTTATGTCTTTTCTTTCTTCAATGATTGCATCAGCAATATCTACACCTAGATTTTTAATTGTATAAAAACCAAATCGTATTACACCTCCGTTTGGATCTTTACTATTTTTAATTACTGTAAAACCACCAAAACTTTCATTGACACTAGGAGGTAGTATTTTTATATTCATTTTTTGACATTCAGCAATGATTTCAGAAATTTTATCTACATCACCAGATTCAGAAGTAAGGATCGCACACATATATTCTACAGGATAATTTGCTTTCATATATGCTGTTTGATATGCGACAAAACCATAACTTGCTGCATGAGCTTTGTTGAACCCATAAGCTGCAAAAGGTTCGATTAAAGCCCAGAGTTCATCAGCTTTTTTGGAGTGCATTCCTTTTTCTATAAAACCATTAATCAATTTTTCTTTTTGAGCCTCCATTTCCTCTGGAATTTTTTTACCCATAGCTTTACGCAATTTATCAGCTTCAAGCCATGAATAACCTCCAAGTACAATAGCAATCATCATCACGTCGTCCTGATAAGTAATCACACCATATGATTGATCTAGGATGTCTTCCATTCTTGGATCGAGATATCGTATTAATCTATTATTGTGTTTTCTTTTTATATATTCCGGTATTGATTCTAGAGGACCAGGTCTATATAATGCCACCATTGCGTTTATATCGTGTATAGTAGTAGGTTTTAATTGTTTCAGGTATTGAGTCATACCACTACCATTTAATTGGAACAGACCGCTTGTGTCTCCATTTGCAAGTATTTCAAAAGTCTTTTTATCATTAAGTGGTATATCATCAATATCAATATCGATATCATATATTTGTTTTACTAAAGTTACTGCAAGTGAAAGTATTGCCAAGTTCTTAATTCCAAGAAAATCAAATTTTGGTAAACCTATATCTTCTACATCATGCATATCGTATTGTGTAATGATAATACTTTTGTCACCCTTTGGATCGTATTGTATTGGTACAAAATCGATAAGCGGTTTTGGAGCTATTACGACTCCAGCCGCGTGTACAGATACGTGCCGTACACAACCCTCCATTTTTTTTGCAAGATCTATAATCTCTTTAGTTTCTTTTTCTTTTTTATAGGCATCTTTTAATTCGGGTACCATTTCCAATGCCTTATCGATTGTCATTGGAAAACCTTGAGATCCGACAGGTATCATAGTTGATATTCTGTCTCCTATAGAATATGGATATCCAAGAGCTCGGGCTACATCTCTCACAGAACCTTTTGCCATCATTGTACCAAAAGTACCAATTTGCGCTACACGATCTTCGCCGTATTTTTGTTTTGTATATGCAAGTATTTCACTTCTTCTATCATCGGCATAGTCCATATCTATATCGGGTAGTGATGGTCTTTCAGGATTTAAGAATCTTTCAAATGGCAATTTGTATACAAGAGGATCGATTTTTGTAATTCCTAAAAGGTAAGTAGTGAGAGATCCTGCGACAGATCCTCGAATATTTGAAAGTATTTTATTTTCACGTGCATAGCGAAGCATATCACCAACCACTAAAAAGTAATCAGCGTAACCTTTTTTTTCTATGATAGACAATTCGTATTCAAGACGATCTACATAATTTTTTGTTTTTTCGATTTTTCTCCATTCAAATCCTTTGTAAGCAAGATGCTTTAATTCTTGATCGGGAGTTCTATCTCCATCGATTATAAATTCTGGAAAGTGTGCTACTCCGAGTTCTATTTCATAATCTTCACACATATCAGCCACCATGCGAGAATTTTCTACTGTACCTGGGGCATCTTCAAAGTATTCTAATGCGGTTTTTTCATCTATTAAAGAAAAGTCATCATCAGAAAATTCAAACTTACCTTTACTTTTACCATCGGCACCTGTATTGATTTGAAGTAGTGTGTGATGAGCTTGGTGATCATCCTTGCAGGGATAATGAGAGTCCTGAGTAGCAACTACGGGGATAGAAAACTTTTTACCAAGATCTATTATGTCCATTCTCAATTCTTTATCAAATTCAATTTTTGGATGAGATTGAATTTCTAGAAAATAATTTTCTTTACCAAATATTTCTTGGTGTGCCTTTATCAATTCTTCAGCTTTTTCAAAATTCTTAGCTCGTACTGCACGCGAAAGCTTACTACCAGGGCATCCAGAAAGACATATAATTCCTTCAGAAAATTCACGAAGTAATTCCATATCAGCTCGTGGTTTATAGTAAAGTCCTTCGAGGTTGGCACATGAGACTATCTTTATTAAATTTTTATATCCAGTTAGATTTTTTGCAAGTAGGGTAAGGTGGTATCTTTTGTTGTCGATACCAGGTTCTTTGTCGAGGTGACCTCTTTCAGCCATATACACCTCGCATCCTATGATTGGTTTTATTTTATTTTTTTTACATTCTTTGTAGAATTTTATAGCACCATACATATTTCCGTGGTCAGTAAGTGCAATCGCATTCATGCCATTTTTCTTGGCAATCTTTACCATTTCTTCAGTCTTTGATAAGCCGTCTAGAAGAGAATAGTGACTATGAGTGTGTAGATGTATAAATTTAGAATCTAGCATAGAGCCATTATAGCAGAAATCTTACTTCTGGTTAAATATACAAATTTTGCATGCTACAATACTAATATGAATGATTTTATCGTAGGAATAGACGAAGTAGGCCGAGGTCCAATTGCGGGTCCTGTGGCTGTATGTTCATTTATTTGTACAAAGAAAAATTTAGAATCTATACTAGAAGGCCTAAAATTACCAATAAGAGATTCAAAAAAACTTACAAAAATTCAAAGAAAAAAATGGTATGACTATCTTTTAGATTGCAAAAAAGACAATTTGTGTGATTTTTCAGTTTCTTGTGTACAAGGAGAAGATATTGATAAATTTGGAATTGTAAAATGTATACAAAAAGCACTCGATTCATCTCTTTTGAAAGTATCTCAAAAACACAATATCTCCGGTATGGGTATATTTTTAGATGGGGGATTAAGGGCTCCAAAAGAATATGAAAATCAAGAGACTATTATCAAAGGTGATGAGACTTATCCAATAATTTCTCTCGCATCTATTGTTGCCAAAGAAAGTAGAGACAAGATCATGAAAGATTATGCTTTAGAATTTCCTAATTATGGTTTTGAAAATAATTCAGGCTATGGTACAAAAATGCATTATGAAGCAATTAAAAAATACGGACAAAGTAAAATACACAGGAAAACTTTTATCCATTAAGATACTACTAGTAATTTTTATTTAGCCATTGCTTGATTGTTTTCTTGTCACTTTCTATCCAAGCTACATTTGATTTTATTCTTTCTAATGATTGCTCTATTGTGCGAGCTGATCCTGGGGCGGAATTTTTCTTGAAAAATTTCTCTATATCATCCGCATCTTTTTTTGTATTATGCACTCCAAGTGGAGATAAGATTCGAGATAAAAAGTGACCACCCGTACCATATTTTTGTAGTATTTCTTTATAATTTTTCTTTATAAATTTCCAAGTGATATCACGCCCATAATAATTGGTCCATACACTACCGATGATAAATGGTGCATCTTGCGTACGCACATCTTTTGATATTGCAAAAACTAGAGTTTTTTCGAGTATTTTTTTATCTTTAAATAAGGTAAGAGCTCTTCCCATACGGTCTTTTTCTTCGTGCATTGTCTCATTAATATAAAGCTTTTTAAACAAATTCCAATCTTTTTCAGTACCATTTTGAGCTACTATGCCGTACACGGTACTCCTAATGTCTGCGCGAATCGGATTTTTATTTCTGTCTTTAAATAATTTTTGTGCTTTTTTTATTATATCTTTATCTCCATATGCGCCTGCTAAAGAAATAGCGAGAGATCTTAGGAATGTTTGTGAATGTTCTTCTCCTTTTTTATTTTCCCAACCCAGTCTTTGAGCAAGAGGGGAAAAGAGAGAAAGTGCGTAATCTTTGTACTTATCTTCTCTAAAAAG
The DNA here is from genome assembly GCA_964497725.1 of uncultured Candidatus Saccharibacteria bacterium. Lineage (GTDB taxonomy): Bacteria > Patescibacteriota > Minisyncoccia > Phycocordibacterales > UBA9973 > UBA8515. The sequence continues at coordinate 12,637 of CAZCDN010000009.1, forward strand.
TGAGTATATTTTATTTATACCAGAAGAAAGTTCTGACCATACGATATACTCTTCTTCATTTTTATATGCAAGAGAAAAATCTAGTGCTACTGTCGCATCTATGTATCCACTTTCAGCTAGTGCAAAGATGTCTCTAGCAAGACCCAGCCTATCTTTTACAGATAATTTATTTTCTATAATTTCGTTTTTCAGTCTTGCTATTGTTTCATTGTCGTAATTTGTACGAATAAAAGATTTTTCTTCTAAGTTTAATTTACCAATTTCTTTTTCTTCTAAGACTAAATTTTTCTTTAAAAGTATTGTATTTTTTATGGTACCATTTGTTTCATAAGAAAATGGAATGTGCCACAATTTATTTTTAACACCAGATTTCTTGAAAGATTCTCTGGAAATTCTACTCGAGAAAAATCGTTCTTGACCTATCATATATTTGTCAGATTTTTTTGAAAGACTAAGTAGGGGATACCCAGTTTGTAGTGTCCAAGTATTCATCATTTTTACAATGTCTTTCTTACTTACTTTTTCAAATGATTCCCATAAGTCTGTAGTCTTTGTGTTTTTATAGCTATGTTTTTTTAGATAATGCCTTAATCCGTCACGAAAGTTTTTATATCCAATATATTCCGCAAGCATACGAATTACAGCAGAGCCTTTTGCATATGAAATCATATCAAAAATCTCACTGATCTCATCAGGGTGATGAACGGGTACTTCTATTGGATGTGAATTTTGTAATGCATCGAGCTTGAGTGCTACTTGATATCTATCGGCTAAATACAAATCCCAAAGTTTCCATTCTGGGAAAATATGATCTACACATAAATTTTCCATGTATGAAGCAAATCCTTCATTGAGCCACAAGTCTGTCCACCAGTGCATAGTAACCAAATTTCCAAACCATTGGTGTGCAATCTCATGAGCAATTACTATGGCAATCCATTGCTTATTTGCTAGAGATGTTTTTTCTTCGTCAAATAAAAGCGCTGTCTCTCGAAAAGTGATTGCGCCCCAGTTTTCCATGGCTGCTGATTCAAAATCGGGTATTGCAATAAGATCAAGAGTAGGAAGTGGATAGGGTATATCAAAATATTCATTGTAAAAATGAAGACAGCGTTTTGCTACATCGAGGGCAAATTTTGCTTGATGTTTTTTGCCTGCTGTCGTATATACGCGTATTTTTACGTCTTTTGATTTACCCTTACCTTTTATAGAATCTTCCACATATTCAAAGTCACCAATAATAAATGCAAGTAAGTACGTAGACATTTTAGGTGTAGATTCAAATGATATGATTTTATATCCAGCTTCATGTTCTTTTATGCTTTTTGGTAATGTGTTTGAAATTGCTGTATGGGTTCCTGGTATTATAAAAGACACATCAAAAATTGCTTTTTGTGCTGGCTCATCAAAACAGGGGAATGCGCGCCTAGCATCAGTAGCTTCAAATTGCGTAGTTGCTATATGCTTTGTGACTCCATCTATTTCATATTTACTTTTATAAAAACCACGAAGATTGTCTGAAATAATTCCAGTAAAAATGAGTGTAAGTTTTGCTTTGCCTTTCTTGATTTTATCTTTAAAATGGAAGGTTACCGTCTCAGATTTTTCATCATATGAAATAACCTTTGCAAAATATAAATCTTTATTTATTTTAATTTCTGCGGTTTCTATGTCGATATCTTTAGAGTGTAATGTGATTTCTTTTGTGTCTTTATTTAATACAATATCAATAATTTCTTTACCCCAAAAATTGAAAGATTCCAAATCAGGCTTAATAGTCAAATCATATTTTACAGGCACTACATCTTTTGATAAGCGTATATTTTTTTTATTTTTTACCATAATTTGTATTATAGCAAAATGTA
>CAZCDN010000010.1:0-13533 GCA_964497725.1 uncultured Candidatus Saccharibacteria bacterium
ACATACTCCAAATCGAAGACTGTATCTTTACTTTTTAATCTGATATAATAGTCTTATGTCTACAGAAATAGAAAAATTACAGAGCGAAATAGAAATCCTTAAAAAGCAAAATTCAGTCAAATCTGACCTCATATCTATTTCAGCTCACCAATTGCGCACATCTCTTTCAGCACTAAAATGGATATTAAAAATGTTTTTAGATAAAGACTTGGGCTCTATCACAAATGAGCAAGAGAGCTTCATTAAAAAAGCGTTCATAAGCAATGAAAGAATGATAACATTGGTAAATGATATGCTCACTCTCACTCATGCCGAAGATACGGCTCTTTCTTTCAAATTTGAAAGTGTCGACATCGTAAAGCTTGCTGAAGAGATAGCTTTTGAATTTTCAGGAGAATCAAATAAAAAGCGTATCGAGCTTATATTCTTAAAACCTGAAAATTCTATTCCTGAAATATCTTGCGATAAAGAAATGATACGTGTAGTATTCCAAAATTTAATTGAAAATGCATTAAAGTATAGTAGTGAAGGCGACAAGGTCATAGTCTCTACTCAAGAAAAAGATGGTATGGCAGAAATATCAGTCAGAGACACTGGCATAGGTATCAGCAAAGAAGACGAGAAAAATATATTTGATAAATTTTACAGGACAGAAAATGCAAAAGAAAAAGACCCTATCGGTTCTGGTCTTGGACTCTTTACTACAAAAAGCATTGTAGAAAGTCACAAAGGAAAAATCTGGTTTGAAAGCAATGGTGAATCTGGTACTACTTTTTATTTCTCATTGCCTATTTTAAAAGCAGGTGATACAATATAGACTATGGCAAAAATACTTGTAGTAGAAGATGATTCATTCCTCCAAGAGCTCGAGGTTAGCAAGCTAAAAAAAGAAGGCTATGAGGTAATAGTAGCGTCTACTGGAGATGAAGCAATAGAAAAAATAAAAGAAGACGGTATCAGTTTAATACTGCTTGATTTAGTATTACCAAATTTTGACGGTTTTGAAGTGTTGAAAAAAATACGCGAAAGTGAAAAAACTAAAAAGACTCCAGTTCTAGTATTTTCAAACCTCTCAGAAGAAAAAGATATCAAAAAAGCAGAAGAATTAGAAGCAAATGATTTTATGGTGAAATCAAATTTTACAATAGAAGAATTGGCTCAAAAAATAAAATCTATAATCGGCTAAGTGGTATATATCGTATAAATGAAACTAGACGATAAAATTGAAAAACATTTTCGTCTAAATCCTATTCAAAAAAAGGCTCTGACGCGTCTTTCTATTTTTTGTGTATCTGACTTACTTTTTTACTTACCTGTACGATACACCGACATATCTCTCGTAAGACATATAAATTCTGTATCTGATGGAGAAAATGTCACAATTCTTGGAAATATATCCAATCTTAAAAGTAAAAAAAGTTTTAAAGGTAAAATTCCAATGGGAGAAGCTTTACTTACCGATATCACAGGTCAAATAAAAATCATCTGGTTCCACCAACCCTATCTAGCAAAGATGCTAAAAGACGGCGATATTGTACGAGTCACAGGCAAAATATCTCTTCATAATACATACGGTCTTACTTTGACTAATCCAGAAATAAATAAAGAAGATGTATTGCCTATCGACATACACGATTCTCTTTTTGACACAAAAAATCCTATCGACAAAACCGACTGGGGCTTCCCCATATACAAAGAGACTCGTGGTATTACTTCAAAATGGATTTATCACGCAATTGTAAAAATACTAAAAGATGACAGTATAAAAAATATACAAGAATACCTACCCATACCTATTTTAGAAAAATACAAACTTCCCAAAATATATACAGCCCTCGTTTGGATACATATGCCAAAGAATAAAGACAATGCTGATAGTGCCAGAAAAAGATTTTCTTTTGAAGAAATATTTTTTATCCAGCTTGCAAGAAAAATAGAAAGAAAACAATACGATGAAATGTTTTCATATAAATTAAAAAATCAAAAAAAAGATATCGATGATTTTATTTCGCGCTTCCCTTTCACTCCTACAAATGCACAAAATGAAGCACTATCATCAATTGCAAACGATATGAATAAAGAAAATCCCATGTCACGACTTGTCGAAGGAGATGTAGGATCAGGTAAAACTTTTATCGCATCAGTAGCATCATATGCAGTTATAAAAAATAGGCCCTTCGACTCCGCTCAGGGTAAACCCCAAGATTTTGGAAGCTTGCAAGTAGCATACATGGCACCGACCGAAGTTTTAGCTACACAGCTTTTTGAAAATTTCATCTCATATTTTGCTCATACTGGTATATCTATAGGTCTTATCACAGGAAGCGGTTGTCGGAAATTTCCAAGCAAGGTTGCATCTTTTATATCAAAAGCTTTCGCAGGAGGTATGCCTTCTAAGGAAGCTCATTTTTCAACAAACGTTGAAGCTAACTGGACAAATATTTCCAAAAATCAATTATTGAAATGGGTAAAAAATGGAGAGATACCCATACTCATAGGTACACATGCGCTCATTTCAAAATCAGTAGATTTCAAAGATTTAGGACTTGTCATTATCGACGAACAGCATCGCTTTGGTACAAATCAGCGCGCAAAGCTTGCAAAGAAAAAAGGTCACGCTCCACACTATTTATCTATGAGTGCCACCCCAATCCCCCGCACTCTTGCACTTACCATATATGGAGACCTCGATATTTCAGTAATTGATGAAATGCCAAAAGGAAGAAAACCTGTAATCACAGAAATAGTCAGTGAAAATAAAAGAGATACTGCTTATGAAAAAATCAGAGAAGAATTAAAAAGTGGAAGACAAGTATATATAATTTGTCCACGAATAAATGAACCCGACGCCGACAAAGAAAAATCCTTACAGATGAAAAATGTCACGACCGAAGCACAAAGATTACAAAAAGATGTTTTCAAAGAATACAAAGTGGGTATCATGCATAGCAAAATGACTAAAATAAAAAAGGAAGAAGTTATGCAGGATTTCAAAGAGAAAAAAATAGACATCTTGGTTTCTACATCTGTAATTGAAGTCGGTGTAAATGTCCCAAATGCGACAAGTATCGTAATAGAAGGTGCTGAGCGTTTTGGACTTGCTCAGCTTCACCAGCTTCGTGGTAGAGTCATTCGTAGCAATGACCAGGCTTATTGCTATCTTTTTGCAGAAGCAAAAACTCAAAAAACTCTCGACAGACTACGCGCAATGATAAAAGCAAAAAATGGTTTTGAATTAGCTGAGCTCGATTTAGCACTTCGTGGAGCAGGAGATCTTTATGGTGTAAAACAGTGGGGTGTCACAGACTTGGGAATGGAAGCAATTAAAAATATAAAGCTTGTGGAGATAGCTCGAAACGAAGCCCAAAAAATTGCTGATAGTAATCCCACACTTGCAGTATATCCTCTTTTGAAAAATAAGATTCAAAAATTTGATACACAAAATCTGCACTTTGAATAAAATTAGTGACTGTGCGAATGAGTGTGTCGTTCTTCGTGATCATTGTTGTCCCACTTTTGTCCATGAAGCATAAATACAGCAATACTTGTAGTGATAGGTACAGCAAGCACTAGTCCTATTGATCCTATAAGTGTGCGTATTATTTCAGTTGCAAACATTTCCCTATTAACTAAAAAAGCACTAGATACATTTCCAGCTACAGGAAAAGAGAAAAATACAAGTAATGGTAAAGCAGCTCCTACATATGCGATAGCAAGAGTATTCACAAGAGCTCCTATATGTTCACGTCCAATGCGAAGAGCACGCTTTAATACATATTTTTTAGAAAGATTTGGATTAGCACGCCACAATTCTTCTACTGCAATAGATTGAGCTATCGCACTATCATAAAGCGCACCCAAAAGACCAATAATAATACCTCCCATCAAAAGTCCCCGGAGGTCAATTGCTCCATAACTATTTAAAGATAAATAAATAGCTTCTTCTGTATCAGTACCTGTCAATTTTGTAGAAATTACAGCTACATAAGCAAGTACTCCAGTAAGTATTACGGTAATGACCATACCAATGACAGCACTAGTTGTAGTCTTATTAAAACCATGAGTAATATATGAACCCACAATTACAATAAGCGAAGCTACTAACACACTCATCATTATAGGAGATGCTCCTTTTACAATTTGCGGAAGTAATAAATAAAAAATCAAAAGCATTCCTCCTGAAAGAGCAAGTAGTCCCCTTACTCCTGGCCATCCTCCAAAATACATAACTAGCCCGATAAACAATACTGTGAAAAATATAATCCAAGGCAAGCGCTCCACATTGTGCATTACATAAGACACTCTTCCATCGTCTCCTCGAGTGACTTTGAGTAAGAAAAATCTTTGTCCCTCTTTAAGTTTTACAAAATCATTTTCAAAAGTCACGATATTTCCTTTTTCATCACCATCTAATATACGAGCTTGTATTTCTTGATAAAAAAGATCCTTATCTATACTTGTATCTTCTTGCAATCCCTCATCTAGTATCTCTACGACACGAGCTTTAAAAATCTCTTGCTTGTCTTGCAAGATTTCAGCACCCAAAGAGATGTTTGGGGTTAAAAAACCAAATATTAAAAATAAAAATATTAGGCGCAGTTTTTGCATAGTCCAAAAAGCTCAAATGAATGATTAGTAATTTTTTTAAAATCTTTATTTTGAGAAAGCGCTTTTTTAATTATCTTATCAATATCACAACCCACAAAATCAGTCACCTTTTTGCACGATGTACACACAATGTGGTGATGGTCGTCTTCATGGTCTAAAAGCTCATACCTAGCTACATTTTCTTTAAAATCGATTTGTTTTATTATTCCCTTTTTTGTAAAGGTCGAAAGTATACGATACAAAGTAGTCTCATGTATTTTTAGATTTTTTGTTTTCTTTAAAATTTCAGGTGCAGTTTGTGGTTTTTTTACACCTTTCAGTATTTCAAGTATAAAAAGCCTCTCGTCAGTAGCTTTGAGATTGTATGTCTTTAAGAGTTCTCTAAAATCATCTTTTGTTATACATTTCATACTTCAATACTAACTTAAAATGGTTCAGAGAGCAAGTCTCAAATGCTAGTCACTGGCATTTGTATTGACAATGAAAAATACCTAGTATATACTATATATCTAGATGCTAGTCACTAGCTTTTAGATATATTTTAAAAATTAACAAAAAAAATACAATGATTTATTTAGCACTCGCTGGTGTATCGATTATCCCTATACTCATTACTCTCCTCTTCCCTAAAAAGAAAGAGTTTTTCGACAAGCCTTCTGTGCGTGGTTTTGGTCTTGGTGTATACCTTATGCTTGTAGTTTTGCTTTTTAGTGAAGCAGTAGAAGAAAGTAGTTTATTAAATGCGGGTGTTTGGTTTTTAGTAGGTCTATTTATAAGTCTTATGATTGGTATAGTATTAAAAGAATTTCACCATCATCATACAGAAGAAGAAAAAGTGCATAGTCACAATAAAAGTAGTACTTGGAGAATTTTAATATCTGATTTTTTTCACAACATAGTAGATGGTATAGCGATGATTGCAGGCTTTGCACTCAATCCTGGTGCGGGTATCACGGCTTTTATAGGAATACTTGGACATCAAATCATTCAGCAAGGAGGTCAGCAAATACTACTTGTAGAAAACGATATCAAGCCTAAAAAAGCAATACTTATTTCTTTCTTTATATCATTAAGTATATTTTTAGGTTTTGTATTTAAAGAAAATAAATTTTTAGAAGTAATTTTTATTGCACTTTCTGCAGGTATTGTAGTATGGAAAGTAGCAGTCGATATGATTCATTCAAAATGGAACAAGCAAATGATTATAGGATTTATAATCGGATCTATGGCACTTGCTTTGATACTGGTATCGGTTCCTCATACGCACTAAGAAAGAGTGCTTTTTATATACCACTCAATTCTTTCTCTATCCTCATTTTCTTTATCCCCTTTAAAATAAATCTCAATGTGGACAAAGGTTGTTGTATTTTGATGATAGGCATATATGATTCTTATTGATCTACCTCTCAAACTTTTGCATGCGAGACGAGTTTTTACTACTCTTAATTCTTGCGAATGATGAATAGTTATAAAATTTATTCCTAGTCCTACAGGATTAATCTCGATAAGTTTTTCAAGCTTCTTTAAATCTTCTAATAAACTAGGATATTTCTTAGATAATTTTAAAAATTCTTTTTCAAATTCAGGTAATTTATTAAAGTGGCTCATATTCACGTACGGATGTTTCTTCTGGGCGATAAAAAACATACTCATAATCCATAATTTCTTTTTCTTTTGCTATAATCCATGGTGTATCTTTGTGTGACAAGATAGAAATTTGTTTAGCAGTAAGATCAGACAAGCGACCAAGTTCCCAATCTATATGAGCTATTTCTGTACCTGACAAAACAGAAAGGTTAATTTCTTTCTGTGGATTTACTAAATACTTTGTTTGTTCATATTTATAAAACTTACTCTTAATAGTTTCAATTTTTCCCTCTTCTTCAAGCTCGTCAATTATTTTAGCAAAAACTACTGGGGTAGGCCCGTGTATATTTTTTATATATCTTGCTCCTATTAGCTGCTCTTCAAATTTTTCATAGTAATCAAAGTCTATAAAGTAAAGCAATTTATACAATACCGTTTGTCCAATATTTGGCTTACCTCCAACTTTTGAAAGTATATATAAAAGAACTTGTTTAAATTTTTCCACCTTCTCTTGAGGTACAGAAATCCTCTCCCATATTTCATTATTTATATTTTTTGGTTTTTGTATTGTTTTACTTTTTTCAAAAATAATTTCAGGTGTAGATAATTTACCTTTTTGAATATCTTCAAGTGAGATTTCAAAAATTATACTAAGTTCATTTGCTTCTTGTAGTGAAAGGTCTCTTTTTCCTTGTTCAAAAGATATATATGAGGGTCGAGAAATACCCAACTTTTCAGCTATTTCTAACTGAGAAAAACCTCTTTCTTTACGTAAGATTTTGATAAATTTAAAGTATTTATTAGTCATATAGGTATATTATAGTTTATAAATGTAAATAAGTCAAACTATTTCATGTATAGTTTGCTGACATATAAAAATTAAGGGATACATTACTTGAGGTAAAGCCGTATATCCTAAAATTTTGTCTTTATAACTTATGTATAAAATATTCTTTATTAAAAAAATAAAGACCACATTAATGGTCTTTATAATAACTCTTTAAGAATTCACCTTGCAAATTAAGAAGTTCTACTCCTTTTTGCCAGGACATTTTCAAGATTCTTGGTTTTCCGTATGCCTTTGGGTTAAATCTGAAAATTGGAGACTGTTCCATAATGTACTCACATAAGCCACAAGATCTAAAAAGGTAAAATGGGTTTTCCATGAAATTAACAAATGCCAATCCATCAAATCCAAAACGAACTTCAGCTTCTGGATGTTTTCTTTTTGAAAATTCGATTGGAATAAATCGACATTGAATATCAACCAAAGTTACATTTTTCATCCATTTGTCATTTTCATTATCAAAATAATCAAATCCATTTGACTCAGAGACTTTCCTAAGTAATTCTTTCCAGGACTTTAAAGATTTGATTTGATTTATACTTAAATCAACCACATCATTTTTTTCTTCTTTATTTTTTATCATTTCTATATTCATTAGTGAGCAAAGTATAATATATACTATTCTACTTTGCTCACTAATGAAAGAATGTTTTTTATCTAATATAACTGACTATCAATCCATTGTCAAATTACTTAAAACTCAAAAAAGTTTTAATCTTGTCCTCACACATCTGTCGTCACGAGTATTTTTTCGTCGCCACTCAAAAAATCTCGCGACCCCGGCTCGATTGTTTTACTTGCTAGTAAAACATATCTGCGCCTTGGACAAGTATATTAAAAAGTGAAGAAGTTCACTTTTTAAAATCTAGTCCACCCTCATGGATTTGAACCATGGACCCCAGAGGTATAAGCTCTGTGCTCTAACCAACTGAGCTAAGGGTGGTTGTATATTTTATCAAACCACCTTAGCCTAACCAAGACAGCTAAGAGTGGTTAATAAATTATATATTCAATATATCTTAAATATCCATCTTTCGCAATAGATAGAAATATCTAGTAGATAATTTTATACAATATTGTCATTCTTAACTTTTGGTTTTATGCCAAAAGATTTAATAATCTTATTGTATTCATCTTGTTCTAGAGTTTCTACTTCTATGAGCTTATTTGCAATTGCATCTAGTACTTCCCTTTTTTCTGTCAAAACCTGATTTGCCACAACTAAAGCATTGTTCATAATTTTTGAAACCTCAGAATCGATAAGCGCACTCACTCTTTCAGAATATTCATTATCATTTACACCACTTCCAAACATAGTCTTTCCACCATCTGATTCAAGTGCTATAGGCCCTATATCATCACTCATACCCCATCGTGTGACCATTGCACGTGCAAGATTTGTAGACACCTGCAAATCATTTGAAGGACCTGTAGTAATATCTCCAAAAATCATTTTTTCTGCCACATATCCACCTAGTGACATTGCAATATCATCCAAAAATTCTTTTCTAGAATGAAGTCTTTTATCTTCGAGTGGGAGCTTGAGTGTATATCCTCCAGCACTACCGCGAGATACTATAGATACCTTGTGCACAGGGTCAGCATGCTCGAGCATCGAAGCTACGAGTGCATGTCCTGCTTCATGATATGCAGTAATCTTTTTTTCTTGATCAGAAAGTAAATGACTTTTACGCTCAGGACCCATCATTACTTTTTCTATTGATTGAAGTAAATCTAGTTGTATTACTTTTTTTCTATCTTCACGTGCTGCAAGTATTGCACCTTCATTCATAAGCGAATACAAATCTGCACCAGAAAAACCTGGAGTTCTTTCTGCTATTACTTTTATATTTACATCTTTATCAAGTGGCTTTTTCTGTGAATGAATTTCAAGGATTGCTTCTCTATCTTTTCTATCAGGCAAGTCAAGAGTCACTCTTCTATCAAATCTACCTGGGCGCATAAGAGCAGGATCAAGGACATCAGAGCGATTTGTCGCAGCCATTACAATTACTTTTTCAGTAGGTTCAAATCCATCCATTTCTACAAGGATTTGGTTCAATGTTTGTTCGCGTTCATCGTTTCCTCCACCTGTGCCCGTACCTCGTACACGACCGACAGCATCTATCTCATCGATAAACACAATAGCAGGTGATGCTTTTTTAGCTACTTTAAATAAATCTCGTACACGTGAAGCTCCCACACCCACAAACATTTCCACAAATTCAGAACCAGATAAATGGAAAAATGGAACACCAGCTTCCCCTGCCACAGCACGAGCGAGCAAAGTTTTTCCTGTACCAGGAGCACCAGTGAGTATTACACCCTTTGGAATCTTTGCACCAATATCTAAAAACTTTTTTGGATTACGAAGAAAATCTACAATCTCTTCCAATTCTATTTTTGCTTCTTTTGCACCAGCTACATCTTTAAAAGTAACTCTATTCTTTTTATCATTTGGATCTGTCATACGAGCCTTGGATTGACCAAAGTTCATTGCTTGCATACCACTGCCTTTCATTTGGCGAGTGAGCATCCAGATAAAAAATGCAATTAAAAGAATAGGTAAAAGAAATGGCAATATGCTGAGCATAAAGTATCCTAATCCTGATTCATTTTTAATTTCAATTTTTGTTTTTGAAAGCTCTTCTGCTGTCACACCATATCGTACAAGTGTATCTGAGAGCGCACTTTCTGGTTCTTTCTTTGCAGTCGCTGTCGTATCATCATTTAAAGTAATTTCAATCTTCTCCCCTGACACAAGGATAGTCTTTATGTTTTCATTTTTTATATTTGTCGCAATATCTGAAATTGTAAAATCTTTAACATCTTTTTTAGGTTCAGCCAGTATAGAATACAAGGCTGTTATAAACATAAATATTAAAACAGCAGTCACTATATGACTACCAAACTTTGGTTTTTTATTAAATACTTTTTTATTCTTTGCTTTCATAATAAGGTATTATACACGAAAAATAAGTATTTAAAAACCTCGCTTATGCGAGGTTTTTAAATTGTGGTGTTTGTTTGAAAAAGTCAGAACCCATTTTGCAGAAAATCCCAACGAATGAAACGGAAACAATGCGGACTCGGCAGGGCAAACTATTTTTCTGGGGTTTTGGATTTGCCCTGCCTCGGCTGATTTCCCGCCCGCAGGAGGGGTCTGGGGAGGAATGCGGGCGGGTTTCGGACTGGGGGTTTCGGAAATTCGGCGGCTATTAACTCCCAAAAGTCATAAAATTTGAACTTTCATATTTCTTAACTGCTCGGTTAAATATATTGATTGAAACAATAAACCAAAATATTGCAAGAACACCAACCAACAAAAGTTTTCCCAAAGAAATATCCCTTACTATTTCAACAGGCAAAGCACCAATCAAAAGCGAGGGGATTGCGAATGTAAAAATAAATCTCATTACTCCCTGAAAAGCACCACCATGAAATAACGATGGGGTCATGAATAATTCAAAAAGGCTTCCTGTTACTGAACTAGCGTCTGTAAAGAAAAAACTTGTTGAATAAATTGCTATTGCTGCCGCTAAAAATACAATTGTTGAAATAATGACAAGTAATATTATCAATAGAATTTGATAAATTGTTGCATGAATGAGAAAAGCAAAGATACCCAAACATACAATTCCAAAAACTATATCGCCAAGAGCTGAAACACCGAATGACGATGTGGCAATTCTGACAAGCATATTTTTTGGCGAAAGCATAAAACGATCAAATGCTCCAGAAGCCGTATAGTCTGCTAGCTTTCTGATTCCAGCTGCCACAGAAAATACAATTCCATAACATAAAGCAACGAAACCTTGAAGACCGATTATATCTGCGACTGTCCAACCTCCAATAACGCCAACAGATTTTACAAAAAATCCCCACAAAATTATAAAAGCGGTATTATTTACAGCCATTCCAAAAATATTCATCAGAAAACTTGTGCGAAGTTCCGCACTGCTTTGGATATTCTTTTTTATTGCGTATAACGCAAAATATAATTCTTTCATCATAAAGTTATCCTCCATTTACAGAGACTTTTTGCTTTGCTTTTTCAAACACAAAATAAACGACTAATCCAAGTAAAACAATCCAAAATAATTGAATACCAACAAGTTGATACCAATTTGTCTGCCAAGTTTCGTAAACTGTATGTGTTACAAATTGTGAAGCACCGAAAGGACTCCATAAAGCAATCTTAAACATAAATGCTGGAAATAATGCAACAGGAAGATATGAACCACCAAGAATCATAACTGCTTTATCTACAATCCAAAACACTGGATTTATGTCCTCTATCCAAAAAGACAAAAGACCAACGATTGTATATAAAAATAGTGAAAGTATTGCTCCACAAAGAAAAGTTAAGATTAATGTCGGAATAAAAATACCGATTGTCATTGTCGGAGGAAGACCAATAATAAAAATCAAAGCGACTACCGTCAACAATGTTATAACAAAAAAAGAATATATACCGGAGCCAACTTGCCACCACATCCGATACGATAGATAAGAAATCGGTTTACTAAATAACACTTCAACATTTCCAGTTTGAATATCTTTCATAATTTCTCTAGAAATATCACGCAACCTCAATACTGAAAATGAGAAATAGAAAAAAATACTCCACGCAGCAAAAAGAAATGTTGTGCCGTTTATAACACCATTATTTAACTTGAAAACATACCAATACAAAATTAAAAGTATCCCACATCGTGCGATAACGCCGATAGTATCAACGACAAGTCTATCGGGATATTGAATCCGATCTTTGACGAGCGTTTTTAGTATTTTAGTTGTTAGTCTAATCTCTTTCATAAATATGCCTGATTACTGTTTCGAGGTCGGCGTTATACACATCAATATCCTCGACTTCAAACAGGTCAAGCAATTTTTTCAAAGATTCCTGAACATTGATTTTGTTAATATCAACAACGACAGTAATTTTATTTTTATCCTTCGAGGAATATTTTATACCTTCTGGAAGTTCAGGAAAATTATTAAAATTGCTTAATGCGACAAGATCAATATATTTTTCATAAACAAAAGTTTTTGCCAAATCTTGCGTAGGTAAATCTTTGATAATTGTTCCGTGATTGATAACTATTGTTCTGTCGCATAGAGATTCGATGTCTCCGACATCATGAGAAGTCAAGAATATTGTAGTATTTTCATCCTTGTTTATTTTGAGCAACAAATCGCGAAGAGATTTTTTTGCGACAACATCAAGTCCGATTGTCGGCTCGTCGAGAAGTATGATTTTTGGTTTATGAATTAAGGAAGCGGCAACCTCTGCTCGCATACGCTGACCAAGCGAAAGTTTACGGACAGGTTGGGTAATAAATGAGCCAAGATCAAAAAGTTCCACAAGTTCAGCAATTCTTCTTTTGATTTCCTTTTCGGGCATATCATACATTACTCCAAAAAATTCGAGTGAATCCGTTAGGGGTAGATTAGGCAAAAGTTGCGAACGCTGACCAAAAACCGTACCGATTTGGTAAGCAAGTTTCTTTCGGTCTTTTGTCGGGTCAAAACCAAGAATATTTACTTTACCCGAAGTCGGGAAAAGTATACCCGTAAGCATTTTAATCGTAGTAGATTTACCCGCCCCGTTGGGGCCGATAAAAGCTATGCGTTCGCCGTGTTTGACCGAAAAAGAAATATCATTAACCGCCACAATTTCTTTAGTTTCGGGCGAGAATAAATTTTTCAACCAGCCTGAAGACGCGTTTCTTGCGGAGAAAGAAAACTTCTTTGTTAGATTTGATACTGTAATGGAATAAGTGTTCATAAATTATTTTATCAATTCCTCAATATCAACACCAAGAGCTTTGGCGATTTTGCTCACCACAAAGACCGAAGGTTTTTTAATAACGCCCGTTTCGACCTTTGTTAGCGTTGTATAGGGAACATCTGCCTTGCGAGCAAAATCGTCTTGAGAAAGACCAAGTTTTGTTCGCAACTTCTTTATTTTTTGTCCTAGTTGATTACTTTCCATATATTGATACCATAATACTATTGCTTAATTTCGTTCGTAGTATTATACTAACATATATGGAGATATTATTCAATTTTGTAGCCGCCAAATTTCCAAAAACCCCCAGTCCGAAACCCGCCCGCATTCCTCCCCAGACCCCTCCTGCGGGCGGGAAATCAGCCGAGGCAGGGCAAATCCAAAACCCCAGAAAAATAGTTTGCCCTGCCGAGTCCGCATTGTTTCCGTTTCATTCGTTGGGATTTTCTGCAAAATGGGTTCTGACTTTTTCAAACAAACACCACCATTCCGAATTTGTTAAAGAAGTTGCCTCGGGGCTTCGCCCCTCGGCATTGGTTTCCGCCAAGAAATTCCAGGGGGTTTTGAATTCCGCCAAAAGAATTCCCGCCGAAAGTCGGCGGTTCGAGCCGATGGAAACAAGAAAATCTCTCGCCCCCGAGGGATTTTCTTGTTTAGAGAGATTTTCGGCTTGGTTGGCTTCAATAATCCAGTTTCG
>CAZCDN010000011.1:0-13142 GCA_964497725.1 uncultured Candidatus Saccharibacteria bacterium
GATATTCTCGCAGGAAAACGCCGACCTTGCTGCTGGCCAGGATGTCCTCATCGTAGAGAAAGTGCAAAAAAGTATTTTTCTTAAAATTAAATTTTATTTTTGCGGAGGCATTTTATAATCGACATTGTCTCCTTAAACTTGCGTCGAAATGTGCTCATTTCTACGTGATTTTTACGCTTAAAAATCAACTGCGCAAAACATAGTCGCTACGCTCCTTGTTTTGCGGAGGATGTGAGATTCGAACTCACGGAACCGATTAAGGTTCGACGGTTTAGTAAACCGTTGATTTAAACCACTCATCCAATCCTCCATACATAAGATATTATACTATTTTTCGTATTTTTGAAAGCCTCATTTATATTTATATATATGTATGCTAATATAGTTTTGTAGTACAAGGAACCGTGTCAGAGTGGTCTAACGTACCTCTTTGCTAAAGAGGCAGGGTGTAAAAGCCCTCGGGAGTTCGAATCTCCCCGGTTCCGCAAAAGTTTTCGCGAAGCAAAAGTTTTGCGGAACCGAAAAAGCCAACTGCTTGGCTTTTGTGGGAGATTCGAAAGATTTTTCTGTATTGCTCTGCAATCAGAAAAATACCTGACTATGTAGTAGTCGAATCTCCCTGGTTCCGCAAATTTTTATGTATTAGAACTAATAGATTGCTTAAGTTTTAAAATTTTGCTATATATGTATATGAATTAGAGCATATAGCATTTATTATTGATATTGGGTGTTTTTCATAGCTCAGCTCTTTTCATTATATATGAACTAGGTTTTCATTCATGTTTCATAGGCATAGAATGTCGGGGTTTAGTAGTCCCCGAATCATTTTACCTGGTTCATTTTTTTTATTAGAATACATATTTCGGTATGCATTCATTTAGGAGTCTCTAACGAGGCTCCTTTTTTTATCTTCGCTCGCGTCTTCTTTCATAGTATTCGTCTTCTTCATCGTCTTCATTTTTATCTATACTAAGAGGCATACCACAGCCTGGGCATATTTCTGCATAAGTCCGCAATCCACAGCGAGGACAATTTGAGTCTCCGCTTGGTATATTTTCATCATTTTCATTTGTATTTTCGTATTCGTCGTCCATTTTTATATTATATAAATTTTTGTAACAAAAGGGAACAGGTGTGGTGTATTGACATTTATGTAGTGAAGTATGTTATAATACCTTTATAGTCATACATTATCAGTTTACTTTAAAATGATATCTATAATATTTATTGTTATGATATCTAAATAAAAAAAATATGCCAGAAGTCAAAAAAGCAAATTCAGCATTTATGAAGCCAATGAATATAAGTGAAGAACTTGCAAAAGTAGTAGGAAAGGGTCCTATGCCACGTTCAGAAGTTGTAAAAGCATTGTGGGTTTACATAAAAAAGAATGATTTACAAGATCCAAAAAACAAACGCGATATCGTAGCCGATGAAAATTTGAAAGCAGTATTTGACGGTAAAGCCGTAGTGAATATGTTTGAAATGACAAAGCTCGTATCAAAACACCTTTCATAGAAATTTGAAAATTAAAAAAATCCTCATACGAGGATTTTTTTAATGCGCCACAACAAAACTAAAAACTTCTTTGGCTCCAGATTTTTTTAATACACGCATTGCTTCATTTAATGTGGCACCCGTCGTGGTGATGTCATCGACTACTATGACTGTGCGACCTTTTATTTTTTCTTTATCATTGCAGATAAAATTGTCTTTTAGGTTTACTAATCTTTTTTTGCGGTCAGAGATTTTGGCTTGGGGTATGGTATCTATCTTTTTTATCAAAATATTTTCTTTAAATTCAAATATATTTTCTTCGCAAATCATACACATACCCTCTGCTATAAGAGAAGCTTGATTGTATCCGCGATGACGCATACGCTTTTTTGTAATCGGTATAGGTAGTAAGATTATCTTATCTCCACTTAGAGATTTGATTTCAGAAATTTCTTCAATCATTCTTTTGTATAAGATAATTCCTATTTTGTAGCCAAGATTTTTCTTGCCGTAATACTTTAAGTCTTTCAAAACCTTTTTTATCGAGGGGTCTTTATAGCTAAAGCTTGCAAATATGTGGTCATTTGGATTGTCGTGAGGTAGTTTAAATAAGTATATGCATTCCTCGCAGATGATTTCTCCATCTTTTTTACAACGAATACACTTTTCTTTAAAAATGAAGTTTAAGAAATAGTTTGAAATTTTGTATATCCACTTTGCAAGTTTTTTAAACATACCAATTGATATTTTTCTATGATATAATTATCTCATAAAACTATTATGGCATCAAATTTATTTCAAGCAATTTTAAATAAGGGGATATCAAGCATAATGAATAAAAATGATTCTGAAAGTGTCATTGGAGTCGACATTGGTTCTTCTGCTGTGAAGATAATTCAATTGAAAAAAAAGGGAAGTAGGGCTGTACTTGAAACCTATGGAGCTCTCGCTTTTGGGCCTTATGCTAAAGTCGATGTCGGTCAATCAGTCACACTAAGTGTAGAAGTACTATCACAAGCAATTACAGATCTACTAAGAGAAGCTAAAACTACTACAAAAAATGGAGCTATTGCTATACCTTCTTCCTCAAGTCTTATTTTTATGATTACGCTTCCAGGAATACTTACTGAAGATCAGCTCTCAAATATCATACCCATAGAAGCCAGAAAATATATACCAGTCGCTATTTCAGAAGTTGCACTCGATTGGTGGATGATACCAAGACAAGCAGAATCAAGAGCAAATGAAAATGATGTAGATAGTAAGATTCCAGAAGCAAAGACGGAAGTCCTGGTAATTGCTATTCACAATGATACTCTTTCAAATTATCGAGAAATACTTAAAAATACAAATATCCATTCAAACTTTTTTGAGATGGAAATATTTTCATCTATCAGATCTACTTTTGGTCACGAGCTATCACCAGTACTACTCATAGATTTTGGTGCACAGAAAACAAAACTATCTATTGTAGAATTTGGAATTATAAAAAACTTTCATATAATAAATCGTGGAGCACAAGACTTGACCAACAATATAGTGAAATCTTTAAATATTTCTTTTAAAGAAGCAGAACAACAAAAAAGAAATATTGGATTGAGAGTAGATTTAGATAAAACAATTGCCGAATCAAATGAATTTTTAATCGAAAGTATAATTTCTGAGGCAAGAAGTGTTGTGCTTACGTACGAGAAGAAGTATAATAAAAGTATAGGTAAGATTGTCATGACTGGAGGCGGTTCGCTACTCAAAGGATTGCATGAAAAAGTTTCAAAAACTTTTGAAGCAGAAGTTGTGTACGGTAATCCATTTAGTAAAGTCGAATCACCAGCGTTCTTGGCTCCTGTACTTGAAGAATCTGGACCAGAGTTTGCAGTAGCGGTGGGACTCGCATTAAGACAATTATCATAAAAATATTATGGACAATTCATTTCACACATCTTTTATACCAAAAAAACCAGTTGTATCAAGCAACCGCAATTTTCAAACAAGTAGATCTTTTAATATAA
Organism: uncultured Candidatus Saccharibacteria bacterium; assembly: GCA_964497725.1. Classification (GTDB taxonomy): domain Bacteria; phylum Patescibacteriota; class Minisyncoccia; order Phycocordibacterales; family UBA9973; genus UBA8515. The sequence goes on from CAZCDN010000011.1 coordinate 3,507, forward strand.
TTGGATTTATTGCTACACTCGTAGTCCTTTTTGTAATTTTATCGGCAGTAGGTATTTATTTTTATAAAGATTATTTAAACAAGCAACTTTTAGCTAAAAAGAATTCTCTTACTATTACCCGTGATTCTCTTGAAGAGAAAACATTACTTGAACTTCAATCTTTTAATAAGAGACTCGATTCTTCTAAAAAAATAGTAGCAGGTCACTATGTAATCTCACCATTTTTTGAGCTTCTTCATTCTGTCACATTGCCACAAGTACAATTTAGTGATTTTACTGCAGTAATGTCAAATGATGGAAAAGGATTAGCTGTATCTATGAATGGACTTGCAAAAGACTATAGAACAGTAGCAATACAAGCAGATGTATTTAATGGTGAAGAAGCGAAAGTTTTTAAAGATGTGTCTTTTACAAACTTTAAATTGTCGGATGAAAAAAACAATAAGGGCTTTGTAAGCTTCAATGTATCTTTTTTTGTAGATCCAAGCTTTTTGTCATTTGAAAATAATATTTTAAAATATAAAAATACTGAAATAGAAAAAGATGTAATGCAAGAACAATCTTTAGAGGTAATTGATGAAAAAAATACATCAGTAGAAAATACAACAGAAAAGACTGCAGAAAAACCAGCGACAAATAAGAAAGAGGTAAATACATTGCCAGCTAATACAAACAACCAATAATATATGAGATTTATTCTTCAAATACTTTTAATAGCTATCGGTGCAATATCATTTTTTGTATATGTAATGCCTCAGTATAAGGATATGTCGAGCTTGAAAGCTCAAGTCGTCGAATATGATAATGCATTGAATAATGCAAAAGAATTGCAACAAAAAAGAGATGAAATTTTGGCATCATACAATAGTGTATCTAATTTAAACAAAGATAGGTTAGAAAAATTGCTACCAGATATTGATCAAGGAAAAGCAACTTCTGGATCAATTGCTCTTATCCTCGAAATAGACAAAATTGCTAGCAATAATGGTATAAGAATTACCGACTTGAGTTTTACTGATAGTACTAAAGGGGATGGAAGTAAAGATTTGATAGAAATTTCAAGTAGTGATTATGTCACATCTAATGTGAGTTTTAAAATGCAATCTACTTATACTAACTTTCTTGCTTTTGTCGATGATTTAGAAAAAAACCTTAGAATTGTAGATATTAAAAGAATAAATTTTTCAGTCCCGACTCCCACAAGAGATAAACCAAATGTAAACACTAATTTATTTGAGTATAGTTTTGATTTACAATCGTATTGGTTAAAAAATAATTATGAATAAAAAGAAACAAATAGCTATTATAATAATTTGTGTCATTCTAATAATCCTATCATTAGCGTATTTTTTGGGTGGTAATACTAAAAAACCAGATACAAAATTGGTATCTAGCTCTACTGGTGGGCAAGTAGTAGGTGATGCAGTCGTGATAAATAATGACACTGACTTTTTGAAGACACTAGATTATTTGAAATCTATGAAAATTGATGAAAGTATTTTTATAAATTCATCTTTTAAGTCTTTAAAGGACAATACTGTAGATATTGAATTTGATGGAAACTTGGGTCGCACAAATCCTTTTTCCCCAATTGTAGGTGGAGGGCAAAATATTTTCCTAGAAATTGGACAAAATGATAGCACTGTTAATAATTTAGAAGCTAAAAACTAATGGTCTTTCTCGAAGAATTAGTAAAGCGTGGACTAATCAAAGAAGAGCAAATCTCTGAAGTTTTGCGTATTGCTGATGAGAAATATAATGGCAGTATAGATGAAGCCCTCGTTGATTTTAAAGTTGATGAAAGAAAAATTCTTGAAATGAAAGGATTGCTGTATGGTGTACCTATTAAAAATATAGATCCAAAATCTGTGACATCTGCTACTTTAAAATATATACCTGAAGAATCAGCAAAGACATACAATTTTGTACCAATAGGTATAGTCGATAATGTACTCGAAGTAGGAGTGATTGATCCTGAAAATATGCAAGCAATGGACGCTCTTCAATTTATAGCGACAAAGATATCGATGCCTTTTAAGATTTTTTTAATCTCAGTATCGACATTTAAAGAAATAATCGAAATGTATAAAGGTATTGGTGGGGAAGTAGATCAAGCCTTGTCTGATCTTGATAGTGCAATATCTGAAACAGATGGAGAAAAAATAGAAGAAAGAAAAGATAAGAAAGAAAAAAAAGATGAAAATGAAAAAATAGTAGAAGATGCACCAATAATAAAAATCGTAGCTGTAATACTAAAACATGCTACAGAAGGTGGAGCTTCAGATATACATATTGAAAATACTGGAGAAAAAGTAAAAGTACGATTTCGCGTAGACGGTACACTTCATACAAGCTTGGTCTTACCTCTCAATGTATATAGTGGAGTCGTAGCGCGTATTAAAATTTTAGCAAAATTGCGTTTGGATGAAAAAAGAAAACCACAAGATGGAGGTTTTTCAGCAAAAGTAGAAGGAAGAAAAATAGATTTTCGTGTATCGAGTATGCCAGCATACTATGGAGAAAAAATCGTGATGCGTATTTTGGATAAAGAAAAAGGAATTAAAACTTTAAAAGATTTAGATTTAAGAGAGGATGATCTTGCTACTCTTAAAAGAGCATTAGAAAAACCTTATGGATTGATACTCATTACTGGTCCGACTGGTAGTGGAAAATCGACTACTCTTTACTCAATGCTAAATGAACTCGATAAAGAAGGTGACAATATTGTATCTCTAGAAGACCCTGTAGAATACCAAGTGCCAGGAATAAATCAGTCACAAGTAATGCCAGAGATTGGCTATACTTTTGCATCTGGACTACGCTCTATACTTCGTCAAGACCCCGACATTATCATGGTGGGAGAGATTCGTGATAAAGAGACAGCTCAATTGGCAATTCAGGCGGCATTGACTGGTCACTTAGTATTTTCTACACTCCACACAAATAGTGCGGTAGGAGCTGTGCCTCGATTGGTAGATATGGGTATCGATCCATACCTTATTGCTCCTACACTCATACTTTCTATGGCCCAGCGTCTTGTACCAAGAATCAATCCAGAATATAAAGAAAGTACAAAAATAGATGAAGCAACTAAAATATTCTTAGACAAACAATTTGAAGATTTTCCAAAAGATAAATTAGACAAATTGGCTATTTCAGATGAGTTGTATGAAGTCGCTCCTCCAGAAAAAACTCCTTTTGGAACAAAAGGTAGAATTGCTGTATTTGAAATGTTTGAAGTAGATAAAGATTTACAAACTGTAATTTTGAATAAACCAACAGAAGGAGAAATATATAAGCTTGCAAGACAAAAAGGTTTTTTGACTATGAAAGAAGATGCAATATTTAAATCTTTTAAAGGACAAGTTCCTTTCAAAGAAGTATATGGTCTTTAGGATAAAATTGTAAATTGTAATATAATATAATTATTATGGCAGACCCAAAAAAAATATTTATAGTAGATGACGACAATTTTTTACTAGATATGTATGCATTGAAATTTACTCAGAAAGGTTTTGATGTGCATACATCACTTGGTTCTCTTCCTGCGCTTGCAAAACTAAGAGAAGGATTTATTCCCGACATTTTACTTTTAGATATTGTAATGCCGGACATGGATGGTTTTGAACTTTTAGAGAAAATAAAAGAAGAAAACTTAGCAAAAGATACAATAAAAATTATTCTTTCAAACAGAGGAGCACAAGCTGACTTATTAAAAGGGGAATCGCTCGGTGCAGTAGGATATATTGTAAAAGCTACTTCTACCCCTACTGAAGTTATTGAAAAAGTTTTAGAAATTATAAATAAAGAATAAATAAATGCTCGAAGATATAATTTTAGATTTAATAAAGAAAGACGGTTCGGATATTCATCTTTCTGTGGGTAAAAAGCCAGCTATAAGAGTAGATGGTGACCTTTTGTTTTTAGTAAATTCAAAACCTCTTTCAAAAAAAGAAATAGAAGACATTATAAAAGAAATGGTCAATGAAGATGCTTTTAAAAAGCTCAATGAAGAAAAAGAATTAGACTTTTCTTATTCTTTTAAAGAAGATGTACGCCTAAGAGGCAATGCTTTTTTTCAACTTGGTGAAATTGCTATTAGCTTAAGATTGATTCCAAAATCAAAAACTATGTCGGAGCTTCGCTTGCCTCCAATACTAGAAACTTTTGCAAGGAAAAGACAAGGATTTTTTCTTGTAGTAGGTCCTGTGGGTCAAGGTAAGTCGACTACAATGTCAGCAATGATTAATCTTATAAATAAAGAAAGAGCCGCACACATCATCACAATAGAAGATCCCATAGAATATATATATAATCCTGAGCGGTCTATCATATCTCAAAGAGAAGTAGGAGTAGACACACAAGACTTTGACAGAGCATTGAAATCAGCATTTAGAGAAGATGTGAATGTGATAATGGTAGGGGAAATGCGAAGCTCAGAAACAATGAAAATGGCTGTGACAGCTGCTGAGACTGGACACTTGGTAATATCTACTCTTCATACAAACAATGCCTCACAAACAATAGCCAGAATTATAGATTCTTTTCCTTCAGCTCAACAAGATCAAATTCGTACTCAATTAGCAAGTTCTCTTATTGGTGTATTTTCACAAAGATTAATCCCTCGAATACAAGGTGGAAGAATACCAGCTTATGAATTGATGATAAATAACAATGCCGTGACAAATCTTATAAGAGAAAATAGAATCCATGAGATAGACTTGGTCATGGAGACAGGATATCAGCAGGGTATGATAGATATGAATAGATCACTTCTTGAGCTTGTGCAAAAAGGAGAAATTACCATGGAAAATGCACTTAATTATTCGTTTAACCCACGCTCGCTAGAGCAACTAATGTAATATGCTATTTGACTATCAAAGTATCACTAATACTGGAGAAAAAAAAGAAGGACAAATCGATGCAGTAAGTGAAGATTTGGCTATAAGTGCACTACAAAGAAGAGGCTTGATTGTAACTTTCATAAAAGATAATGAGAAAAATAAAAAATTTCTAGAGATTTCTTTATTTGAAAAAGTATCGATGAAAGATATCGTGCTTATGTCGAGACAAATATCGCTTTTATTTGATGCCCAGGTTTCTGCACTGAAAGCATTTACATTACTTGCTGGTAATACAGAAAATAAATTGCTTTCTAAATCCTTGATTCAAATTACAGACGACCTTCAATCAGGAGTCTCTATTGCTGATGCTCTCGCAAAGCACCCACAAATTTTTTCAGATTTTTATGTAAACATGGTGCGTGCTGGAGAGGAGACTGGAAAATTGAATGAGACATTTTCATATCTTGCTGACTATTTAGAAAGACAATATGCTCTTACCTCAAAGACAAAAAATGCTCTTATATATCCTGTATTCGTTGTCGGAGTATTTATCATCATAATGTCTTTGATGTTTGTATTTGTGATACCAAAACTTTCAGATATCATAAGAGAATCAGGGCAAGCTGTACCTATTCATACAAAAATCATTATGGGTATTAGTCAGCTTTTTGTAAAATATGGATTATTTATACTAGTCTTGCTTGCTTTTGGTGTGTTTTATGTAATACATTTAACGAAAACAGAGAAAGGTAAAAAATACCTTGATGGATTAAAACTAAAAATTCCAGGTTTTAGAAATATTTTTGAAAAACTGTATCTTGCAAGATTGTCTGACAATATGGATACGATGATTTCTTCTGGTATACCAATCGTGCGAGCTATAGAAATTACTTCGCAAGTGATTGGGAATAAAGTGTATCAAGACATATTGAAAGAAGCTGGAGAAAAGGTAAAGTCGGGAAGTTCTTTTTCCGATGCTCTTAGCAATCACAATGAAATACCATCGATAATGATACAAATGATGAAGGTGGGAGAGGAGACTGGATCTATAAATAAAATATTGAAAACTTTAGGATCGTTTTATGACCGCAGTGCAAAAGAAGCAGTGGATACAATGGTGGGATTAATCGAACCGATTATGATAGTGACACTTGGTCTTGGGGTGGGAATTTTGCTCGCATCAATTTTGATGCCTATTTACAATATTGCTGGAGGGATATAGAGCTCAAAAATATAATAATATTTATCCACAATGGGGATATTTGCCTATTATGCTAATAAATATGATATAATATATGTATTGGAAAATAGGTCGGTCTTTTTCTGATATATAAATTTATTTATTAGTAAAAAAAATATTATGTTAAAAAAACAAAAAGGTTTTACTCTTATAGAACTTTTGGTTGTAATCGCAATCATCGGTATCCTAGCTTCTGTAGTACTTACTTCTCTAGGAAGTGCTAAAGATAAAGCAAGTCGTACAGCAAACATAGCTTCACTTCGTGGTGTTATACCAGAATTGATCGTTTGTAATGATGATGGTGGTTCTGCAGCCAGTGTTACTGTTGCTGGTGCTGCTGTTTGTATAGGTGCTACTGCTACTCATGCAGCTACATGGCCAGCACTACAAAGCGGTTGGGCTTATGGTACAACATCAGGTTCGCTTTCAGGTAATAATTTTACATTTAGTGCAACAAAAGCTAATCAGACTGCAATAACTTGTTCTGTTTCTACTGGGGTTTGTGGAAACTAATTAGTCTTATACTAATTTTTCAAAATACCACCTTATGGGTGGTATTTTGTTTTGTTTAAGATTTATATATGATATAATTATTTTATTAATAAATCTTTTATTTTACAATTATGAATTTTATGAAAATGAAAAAAAATACAAATAAGGACGGGTTTACAATACTTGAGCTACTTGTAGTAATAGCAATTATTGCTGTACTTGCTACTATATCGATGCTTTTAATATCAGACTCTCAAAATAAATCAAAGGATTCTAAAATAAAATCTCAAATGGCAAATCTTAGAAAAGTGACAGAGGTATATGCGACTGCAAACAATAATTACGGTGCGACTGTGACTGATTGTACATCAGGTATGTTTGCTGATACTACACATGATGTAGCCAAATTTGTGACTACAGCAAATTATCCGAGCGGTACAACACTTTCTTGTAGAGCATCGAGTACTAATTGGGCTGTATCGGCAAGTCTTTTTGGAGGAGGCTACTGGTGTGTAGACTCTAGTGGTACACCAAAACAAGTATCAAGTGCTATATCGACTACAAGCTGTCCCGCTTCTTAGTAGTTTAATTTCAAATTAGGTAAACGACCTTTTTCCTTTATATAATTTTGTATATAAGAGAAAAAATCTTTATTTTGATCATCGAGAGAGATAAGTCTCTCTAATACTTTTGTTGTACTCGATAAATCTTTTTTACTATAGAAATCTTTAAGCACATCGTAATATATATTTTTTAATTCTGTTTTTGATTGTATAAATTCTTTTGGCTGACTATATTTTGAGAATTTATCTAAATGTAGGATACTATTTTTACTGTCATTCATATAATAATAGGCAAGACCCATATAATAATCATGGATATTTAAATTTAAATCTTTATTTATACTGTATCTATTTTTAATCTTTGTAAAACTTTCTTCTTTATCATTATCTAACTGTATATTAGTTAAATAATATCTATAAAAGATTTCATCTCTATTTAAAAAAAGCATAAAAGACTTTTCTGAATATACTTGTGACTTATGTTTAAATTCTTGTGTACCATCATTTTTATACATGAGTAAATAAGCATAAGATAAATTCATATAAATATCTGGTTTTACGTACCAGCTTGGATTCTGATCTATATAATTCTCTATGTCTAACAACATGCTTCTAAGAGCAGTTTTATTTTCTTCTACAGAATTTTCTTCGTATTCTTTTGTAATAAAAAATAGATAGTATGTAATAATAGGTTCTTTTTCTATACTCTCTTTTGCTAAAATTTTATTTTGATAAGGAGTTATTATCGTATTGTCTTTATTTACATTATTATTTATTCTTTTAAATATTTGATGCTGTTGTATTGGTAGTCCCCAAAAGTAGACTATTAGAAAAATAATAGAAAAAGACAATGTGTATAAAGATAATCGTACAGTTCTATTGTTCATATTTTTTACTTTGAATTATAAATAAAATTATTAGGAAAAACATAATTGTGGTGGTGTATGAATCAAAAGCAAACAATCCTTGGCCTAAGTATGCAATGAGTATAAAAAACGAGATAGAGAAGCTTTCAAAACTAGTGACTTTAGATTTCTTGATAGTAAAATATATAATAGAAAAAAATGATATAAGTCCTAATATACCTTTCATTATAAGTATATCGAAAAACATATTGTGAGCTCTATCAAATACAGCTCTGTCGTATCTATATAATGATGAATCATAGTGTGTATACCACTTTGTATAATACTGCTCGGGTCCTATTCCTATAATAAAATCTAAAATATTGTCAGGATGCGACGCCATGCTATATGATATTTTATTGTTTACTATCCTTGCTACTGTCGTAGCATCTTTTTCTCCAATTTCTACAACTCTACCTATAAAAGGTATATCTTTCCAGAAAGGCATATTTTTAGTAGAGAATATAAGAATTGAAAAAATAGATATAAGTATAAGAGAAATAATTGCAATATGTTTTGAATTTATTTTTCCAAAATTAATTCTTTCTTTATTAAATATCCATATAAACATTAGAATTATAAAAGATATAAAAAGTCCAAAAAATATACCCCGTGTACCAGATATGAGTATGGAAAGGATAAAGATTATCGTAAGAAAAAAGTATAATAAATTCCTGTAATTTTTTTCTATATTTTTTATAAATGATGGTATGAAAAATAAAGAAAATAAAAAGAATTGGCCGATAAAAATAGGATTACCTATGAAATTGTAAGGTCGGTCAAAATTGAGCCTGAAGCTTAAAAATAGACTAGAGAATAACAGTATAGAAACTAGTAATATATTGAAATTTAATAATTTAAAACTTTTTTTATCTAGGAAGATTAGAGAGAGTGTGAAATATAAATAAATACAAAACAATGTAAGAAAACCATCCCATCTCATGAATGAGCCAGCAAATGAATTTAAAAAATCTGCTGAATTTATAGTAGCTAATAATGATATGAGTACAAAAATACTCACAGATATAAAAATCTTGTCTTTTTTGATAATTTGCCATTTTTCAATTAAGTATTGAAAAAAGATTTTTCTATGAATACTGCCTATAAAAATTATCGCTATAAATATGATTATAAGGCCAAGAGCTGTAACTTTACTTGAAACATATCCATAAGGAGTTGTTTCAAAATAAAATAAAAATGTAAAAGGTAGTAGTATAAGTAAAAAACGTATCATAGAGAATGCGTCGATATTTTTAATCTTGGAATATATGCTATTTATTAAGTTCATATTTGGTATGTAAATATTACCATATATATGGGTAAAATACTTGCCTACATTATATTTTTGTATGTTATAATATATGTATGAATACACTTGCTTATATAATTGTTTTTCTGTTTGGAAATATTATCGGTAGTTTTTTGAATGTAGTTATTTATCGTTTTAATTCGGGTAAGACTTTAGGAGGAAGATCTATTTGTATGTCTTGTGCAAAAAAATTGTCTTGGTACGAACTTATACCTGTATTTAGTTTTTTAATACAAAAAGGGAAGTGTAAGGGCTGTGCTTCAAAGATTTCACATCAGTATCC
>CAZCDN010000012.1:0-4083 GCA_964497725.1 uncultured Candidatus Saccharibacteria bacterium
TTCACAGTGGTATAAATACAAAACCTACACTCGTAGTAGGATACCAAGAAGAATTAATAAAAAAACACCTAGGTGATAAAGTAAATTATATTACTCAAAAAGAGCAATTAGGTACAGGACATGCTGTAAAAATAACACAAGATCAAATTGGTGACGATATAGAAAATATTTTAGTTTTGTATGGAGATCAGCCTAGTATCACTGGTGCTATGATATACAACTTGGCTAAAACTCATATTGATAATGAAAAAGTTCTAACTATGGCTACTGTAAATGTGCCAGATTTTGATGATTGGTATAGTGTATTTTATTCTTCATTTAGTCGTATAATCCGAGATGAAAATGGAGTACTTTTGCGCAGCGTAGAATTTAAGGATGCATCAGAAGAGCAAAAGAAAATAAAAGAATTGAACCCGTGCTATTTTTGTTTTAAAAAAGAATGGCTTTTTGAAAAATTGAATGAAATCAAAAATGAAAATGCACAAGGCGAATACTATCTTACTGATATTGTAAAATATGCAGCAGAAGAAGGTGGAATTGCCTCAGTCTCCATATCTCCAGAAGAAGCTCTTGGGGTAAATACTATCGAGCAATTGCGAGAGCTTGAAAATGTAATACAAAGATAAATATTTGTCTTTGTGTTTTAAATATGTTATGTTTTTTATTAAACAGATATATTGTATGGACAAATTTATTGAAACAAATCACCACAAAAATGGTAGACATCCAAAAAGTGATGGATCCCATGAAAAATTTTTTGAAAAATCTCAGACTAAATTAGTATCTTCTAACCGAGGGAAGAATGGAGAACATCGAGCTGGTTTAAACAGAGGAGGAGGTTTTGATTCTTACCAAGAAAAAGTTTCCAACCGTGGTGGTGGAAGTAAAAAAAGAACTGGAGGTAGATAAGTCTACCTCAATTTAAAAAGCTGTATGCGTAATGTATACAGCTTTTTTTTAGGATTTAAAATCTTTAAGAGTTTTTGTGAATCCAGATGTATATATCTTCCAAAGCTTTTACGGCGTCTCCTACCGCTATGTTGTTTTGGTGGTAGAGGCCGTTTGTAGCGTCCCCAGCGGCCCACAGGCCATCCATTTGGGAGCGACCGGTCATTGGGTCCACTATTACTTTTTTAGCATTATCTAGGACGTTTAGATTTTCTAAGAAATTTGTATTTGGTATTTGACCAATTTCTACAAATATACCAGTAGTGTTCAATGTATTTTCTTCTCCAGTATTTTTATCTTTGTATGTGATTGATGATACAAACTGGTCACCATCGACACGAAGTATATCTACATTTTTAATAGCTTTCATGTTTTCTTTTGCCAATGCTTTTTCTACTGTGATTTCGTCGGCTTTAAATTCATCGCTTCTGTGAAGCATAGTCACACTTTTACAATATGCGAGAAGTTGGAGTGCGGTCTCAAATCCTGCATTACCTCCACCGATTACGACTACGTCTTGTCCAGAAAAAAGAGGACCATCACAGCTTGCACAGTATGTGATTCCTTTGTGTTCAAATTTATCTGCATTTTTTGCTTCAAGTTTTCTGCGTCCTGATCCTGTAGATACAAGAACTGATTTTGATTGATATGTATTTCCTATATCAGTTTTTATGTTAAAAATATTGTCTTCTTTTTTTATGTCAGTAATTTTTTCTCCTTCTTTTATTTCTAAAAATTCTCCCTTGTAGTATTCTGCATGTTTCTTTAAACTTTTACCCAAATCCATACCTGAAATTTCTGGAGTTCCTATCCAGTTGTATATTGTCTCAGACACAGTAGACTGACCACCAAATTCGCTAGTGATAATAAGTGTTTTTAGCTGTTTACGAGCTGCATATACTGCTGCACCTACACCAGCCGGCCCTCCTCCTAAAATTATTAAATCATATATCATTCTAAGATTATAACATATAATATTAAAATTTGAATAAATAAAACAAAAGAATCCTAATAAAATTTTATTAGGATTCTTTTGTAGAGTTTAATTTTTTTATTTTTTATTTCTTCTCAAAAATGCTGGGACTGCGCTCCAATCGTCGCTATTTTCATCATTAAATAAATCGTCTTCTTTTGGTTCTAATTTTTTTATGTAGTCATTGTTTGTCTGCACTATTGGTGTTTCTTTTCTAACAGCATTTACTATTTCTTCTTTTGAAGATGATGCTACTGTCGGAGATTCTTTTGGTTGGCTTTGAAAAAGAGATTTCTTTGGAGACCCAGTAGGGAAGCCAGTAGCAATAACTGTGACTTTCATTTCTCCTTTCTTCAATTTCTCATCTCTAATCGTACCAAAGATGACTTTTGCATCTTTGTCTACAGATTCAGTTATGATTTTTGCAGCTTCTTGTATTTCGTGAATAGTAAGATCATCACCTCCAGAGATTGCAAAGAGTACACCTTGAGCACCACTTATAGACAAATCAAGAAGTGGAGAGTTTATAGCTTCAAGGGCTGCTTTTTGTGCGCGTCCTTCACCGCCTGCAGATCCGATACCCATCAAAGCACTACCAGCATCTTGCATGATAGCTTTTATATCAGCAAAGTCCACATTGATTACACCTGGAGTAGTGATGAGTTCTGAAATTCCTTCAACGGCTTGCTTCAAGACTTCGTCACAAATCGCAAATGCTTGTCGGAAACCTAAATCTTTTCCTGCTATTGATAGAAGGCGGTCATTTGGAATTACAATTATTGCATCTACTTCTTTTTCAAGCTGAGCTAGTCCTTGTTCAGCTAATTTCATTCTTTGATTTCCTTCAAATGAAAATGGTTTTGTGACTACAGCTACCGTAAGGATACCTTGTTCTTTTGAAGCTTGAGCCACGATAGGTGTAGCTCCTGTACCTGTACCACCACCCATACCACAAGCGATAAATACCATATCAGCACCCTTTATCACATCTTGAATTTCAGCCTTTGTCTCATCAGCTGCTTTTCGTCCAATTTCTGGATTCATACCAGCGCCTAGTCCTTTTGTAAGGTTTTTACCAATGTGTATTTTTTTGTCAGCAAGAGAGTTGTGAAGGTCTTGAGTATCTGTATTCATCACGATAAACTCAACTCCTTTTACTTTTGAAGTTATCATATGGTTTAAAGCATTTTTTCCAGAACCACCGACACCGATGACTTTAATTCGAGCGAATGATTCTATTTCTGGGTTTAATTTTGGCATAGTATTTGTAAAGACTGTAGTCTCGATTATTTATTAAGTATTGTATTATATATAATAACAGAAAACAAAAAAAAGAAAACACCTTGACTAAAAAATCAATATGTGTCGCTAAGGAAGCAACTGAGATAAAATAGTTTTAAAGAAATTTTTAAAACCACCTAAATCTTTTTTTATGTTTGAAATATTTGATGAATATACACTTGGTTTAAATGATGAAGGGGATACAGCAAGTCCAAGTGCTGTATACCAAGTGTCATCGCGAACTTTTAATTTTTGAACTAAGGTTTTATCTGCTGGTCCTGTTTGCGCAGGTAAATTTAAATAATTTTTTGCAACTTCTTCTATTTCGCGTATGTGTGCACCACCACCTGTGATGATTACTCCTGCTGGAAGTAGCCCACTCCTTTTTATTTTTTTTAAATGATTTTCTACTAATTCAAAAATATCTCCAAGCCTTGCATCGATAATTTCTTCTACTTGTTTTTTAGAATAATCACCGATAATGATACCAGTTTTTAATCCTTCTGCTTCTTCTAATGAAATTTTAAAATACAAAGCTATATCTCCAGTAATATCTTTTCCTCCTATTGGATAGGTTTGCAATGATATGAGAGTGTTGTTTTCAAAAACTACAAGTTTTGTAGAATCTTCACCTATATCGATGAGCGCACAGCCTGCTATCCTTTGTCTTTCAGATAATAGAATTCTAGATGAAGCTAATATGTCGGGATATATACTGTCTACATCTAATCCATTTTCGGCTACAGCTGAGACTAAATCGTCTACATGTTTTTTATTTAAAGTTACAAAAATTATTTTTGAATCGAGTTTTGCACCCTTCATACCGATAGGGTCTCCTTGGATTTCTTTACCATCGATTTTATAAGCAATAGGAGAAATAT
>CAZCDN010000012.1:4183-6035 GCA_964497725.1 uncultured Candidatus Saccharibacteria bacterium
ATAGGGTCTCCTTGGATTTCTTTACCATCGATTTTATAAGCAATAGGAGAAATATATATAATTTTTTTATTTTGTAAATTTAAATTTTCTTCACTTTGTTCGATAAGATTTTTAATATCTAGCTCTGTGACTTCTTTGTCAGCACGCGATACAATAGAGTAGCCAGACAATATATCACTACCCATACTAATACCTCCGCAAGATATATGCGCTTTTTTTACTTTAAAATTTGCAGTATTTTCTGCTTGTGCTAAAGCTTTACGTATAGATTCTCGAACAGCACCTATATCATTCACATATCCCATTTGCATTCCTTCGGTTATAGATTTTCCTGTACCGACAATAGACGGTGAAGAGTTTTTGGTATATTCAACAAGCACGACTCTAGTATCGTGAGTACCTACATCTATACCAGCATGAATATTTCTTCGCATTCTTTTTATTGTAGCATGACAATAAAGAAAAATATATTTTTTCTACTGTGAAAAACGTTTTAAAAACTTTTTTTCTTCACCCTCCATTTTTTTTCCATGATCAAGTCCTTTTAAATGTAATAATCCGTGTATAAATAGAAATTTTAAAAACTGTTCGTATGCCATATCAAAGTCTTTCGCATCTTTTTTGACTTTGTCCAATTGAAATATAATCTCACCTGTATTTTTAGAAAGAGGGAAGCTTAGTATGTTTGTCGCATAATCTTTTCCGCGCGTTTCTCTATTTATTTTTCTTGCCATTTTTTCACCCGCACAAAATACAGACAATTCATATTTTTTACCCAAGATAGCGTCTTTCATTGATGCAAAAGGCAAGCTCGGAAGCTTGCCTTTTGTGGAATTTTTAATTGAAATGTTTTCCGTATCCATTATTTATTTTTTACCTTTTTTTTGTCTTCCACGAGTCACTTTACCTAATTTGAATAGTTTTTCAAATTCTTCAGTTTTTGCAAGTCTTTTTAGTTTTCCTCTTTTTACAGCCAATTTTGAAAGTGCACGAGTATTGTATCTCTTGCCTTTTACTTTTTGAATAATACCAGTCTCTTGTACTTTTCGTGTAAATCTACGAATAAGACTCATACTATTTTCATTGTTGTTTTTATTGACTTCTACTACTATTTTTCTCATTCAAATACAATAGCATAGAATTATATGAAGAGCAAGCAACTTTTCACCAATACTTAGGAGCTCAACTCCTAAGTGAGGAATTACTAGAGTAGGTCTTCGGGATCTATGTTTACAGAAAATGAAGGTGGGAGAGAAATGAGTTTTTGGTAAAGATTTTTTGTCTCATCAGCGACTTCATTTTTTTGTGGGAAAGGCCAGATTTTTGGATCGACTTTGAGGACTGTATTTATGATGTATTGGTTGTTTACTTTATCGATAAAAGCTGAAAAAATTTGTGGATCATATTTTTCAAATTTTTTCTCCAGATATTCTTTTGCATCTTGTGAACCTTTTACACTTCCTTTGAAGGTAATTTTTATTAGGCGTTTAAATGGTGGATATCCAAAATCTTTTCTTTCTTCTAAGTCATGTCTGTATAGTGGTAGTACATTACCAGTAAGAATATGCTTTAGCACTAAATTTTCGGATACACGAGTTTGGATTATAAGATTTCTGGTAGTAATAGAATGAAGTTTTTCTATTAAATGCAGAATCTTTTGATTGATATTGAAAGATGGTATAGACATTAGTCCATCTATAGATATGATTGCACTATGAGTGATTTTATCTTTAAGACAAAAGAAAGCCATCTCTGTACCTATAAGTATAGAACTTTTTTTATTATAAAAAGTTTCGCATGCATTTTTCATTTCACCATCTGTCTTTGTGGTATCTTTGTCGACTTGTATTAT
>CAZCDN010000012.1:6135-12512 GCA_964497725.1 uncultured Candidatus Saccharibacteria bacterium
GTAAAGCCTGCAAGTCCTTTTCTGACTGTAAATAAAAATACAGTCTCTTCATTTTTAAGAGCATAATTTATCATTTCCCGAGTAGTATTACTGAGGGTTTGAAATGATTGTTTTTCAGTATTTGTTTTTTCATTTGTCATATCCACAATCATCTGGCGTTCTACTTGTGGAAGTCTAAATAAAGGAGAAGCTATTTCACGAAGTTCTCCTATGTCGTGCCTGTGCAGAGTCTCTGGTCGTAAAAGAGTATCACCAAAAATTATTTTTATTTGCTCTGTCTCGGCAAGTGTCTCTGCAAAATTTCTTATATCTACAAATGGTCGATAAATCTGCTTGTATGATTCTGAGCTTTCGTGCTCGACTATAATAGTCTTTATATCGTGTCGAGGTATAGATAAGAAAGTACCCGTGCCTATAATAAGTATAGGGTGCTCTTCTGTCATGATAGAATTAAAATCATTTATAAGATTTTTTTTATTTATATTGCTGTGAAATTTATATACGTATCTTTCTATGCCTTTAGAAAATGCATCATAAAATTTATGAATGTCGTATTCGGTCGGAACGCAAATAAATATACTTTCTTTTTTTGCGAAAGCTTCACGTATCAAAGTCCTATACCAAGAAAGTCGGTCTTCAAATAATGCTTGAAATATAAGTTTCTCGCTCTTGATAGATTTTATTTCTTTTTCTTCTATATGTGTATGTAAAATAGAATCGTATTTTTCAATTAAAAATTTTGGCAACATTCCATTTACAATTGCACCAGTCGAAGTAGCATAATAATTTTTCATTTTTTCACAAGTCTTAAAAAAAGATTTTCTATATGGTGGAGGTCCTACGACTTCATTTATTTTTTTTAATTGAAAGCTCGCATCTTTCAATTCGCTTTTTAAATTTGTAGCAGATTCGATACTCGTAATTATGGCGTCGATATTTTTTGATCGTACGGGTATCGATACAATAGAGCCAACCTCTATGGATTTTGCTGTAAAATATGAAAGCTCTTCTTTTTTAATTCCTTTTGAAATTGGTATGACTGTAGCTATATACATATAGTCATTTTAGCATATTTTAAAATATGCTATAATGCTCCAACAAATATGTCTTTTTTTTCAAAAAAATTAGGAATTGATTTAGGCACAGCAAATACTTTGGTGTATTTGCCAGGCCACGGTATCGTATTAAACGAACCATCAGTAGTTGCTATATCGGAACAAGACAATCAAATAATAGCAATTGGTAATGAAGCAAAAGAAATGATTGGAAAAACTCCTGAAAGTATTGTAGCTTATAGACCAATGAAAGACGGTGTGATTGCTGATTATCGAGTAACAGAAGCAATGCTAAAATATTTTATTACAAAAGCACTAGGAAAATTTAATTTATTTAAACCCGATGTGATGGTATCAGTACCAGCAGGTATTACTTCGACTGAAAGACGTGCTGTAGTAGAAGCGGCTATTCGTGCAGGTGCAAAAAATGCATACGTTGTAAAAGAACCAATCCTTGCTGCAATTGGTGCAGGTATTCCTATATATGAACCACAAGGTCATATGATTGTCGACATTGGTGGTGGTACTACTGATGTGGCGGTGATTTCTCTTGGTGGTATTGTGGCATCGACTTCAGTAAAATGTGCAGGAGACAAAATCGATCAAGCCATCGCTGACTACATAAAGAAAACTTTCAACTTAGCAATAGGGGACAAGACAGCAGAACAAATAAAAATTAAAATCGGTGCAAGTTTACCGCTTGAAGAAGAATTGACTATGACTATAAAAGGTCGTGATCTCATACAAGGATTACCGAGAACTGCACAAATATCTACAAATGAAATAGTGCGTGCACTCGATAAAGAATTGCGCACAATGATAAGTGCAATAAAAGATGTACTTGCAGATACACCTCCAGAATTGGCAGCTGATATTATCGACCAAGGAATAATAATGACAGGTGGGACATCTCAATTGCGCAATCTTCCTGATTTAGTCTATCGTCGTACTGGAGTAAAAGCGCGTCTTGCCGATGATTCTCTTTATTGTGTAGCAAATGGTACAGGAGAAGCTTTAAGACATTTGGACACATACAAAAAAACTATTATAAGTAAGAAAAGATAATTTTGAATTTTAAAAAAATAAGTAAATATATAGTTTATGGTTTTTCGATTGTCGGTTTTATTTTTACTGGCGTTTATTTTGCGATGAAGTGGGGGCTTTTAAATGTGCAGGGTAGTGCAAAAGAAAGAAATGCATATTTTACACAAGGGCATTTTTTACCACAAGAAAAAAGATTGTATGCTGATATGGATATACTTTGCCAAATAGATTTAGTTCATACATATGCACCTGTCACATCAGTAAATATATATCTTGCTTTACTGTCAGGTACAGATATAAATATAATACGAAAAATGGTGTCTGTGGCACTTGAAAGTTATGTAGATAATACAAATATTGATTCTTGTAAGAAAAATAATAATGTAAATAAAAATCTTCCAAAGACTGCATACATATGGGCTGATACTGAAGAATGGAATTTGATGAAAAATGTTTTTACTCGTGATCAAGACGTAATTATAAAAGCTTCGAAAGACGCAGGTATTTCTCCACGCTTACTTTTAGGTGGTGTGATTGGAGAACAGTTTCGATTTTTTGGAAACAGAAGAGAATCTTTTAAGCAATATTTTGAACCCTTAAAAATACTCGCATCTTTATCAAATACATCTTTTGGTATTGCGGGACTAAAACCAAATACAGCAAGATTGATTGAGGAAAATTTAAAAAATAAAAACTCCCCATTTTATTTAGGTGAAGATATGGAAAATATTTTAGATTACGATGCCAGTATTTTAGATAAAGATAAAGCGAGAATGGACAGGATTACAAATACAAAGGATCCTTATTATTCATATCTATATGTAGGTCTTTATATGAAGCAAATAATAAAACAATGGGAAAACAATGGTTTTGATATTGGTACTCGTCCTGATGTGTTGGCGACACTTTACAATCTTGGTTTTCCTCGTTCTGTACCAAAAGAAAATCCAGTCTCTGGAGGAGCTATTATAAATGTGGGTGGCAAGGATTATACTTTTGGTGATTTGGGATATGAGTTTTATTTTTCAGGTGAACTTGTAGAAATTTTTCCTTTCAATTAAAATAAGATTATGAATATTTTCGATTCAAAAATAAAAGGGGATATACACAGTCTTTATCTTATTGATGATTCTTCGAGTAATACAGAAGAATATTTTTTTGAATTTCTAAAAAATAGAGGTATATCTATAGAAAACAATGGAAATATTGTACGTGAAGAATATGATTCTTTTACGATCGATGATAGTCGAAAAATACAAATACTACACAATGAAAAAGAAAATGATGAAAAAAAGATTTTTATAATAAAAGTAAAATATTTTACAAATGATGCTCAGCACGCATTATTAAAACTTTTTGAAGATACAAATAATCAAAATCACTTTTTTATTTTCTCCGACAATGTAGAACAAATGCTTGACACCGTTCTTTCAAGAGCGATACTATTAAAAGTTAAGAATAATGAAGATATTGAAAATAGAGGAGAAATCTTTTTAAAAAATAATAAAAATAAAAGATTAGAAGAAGTAGTAAGTATGATTAAAAGTCACAAGGGTGATGAAAATAGTGCATCTTTACGAGATGATGCGCGTAGTCTTATCGATAGTATAGAATACTATTTGCACAATCAAAAAAATAATTTTAAAGATAAAGACGCAGTATGGAAATTCTCAGAAATTATAAAATCACGAAAATACTTGGCTACACCAGGAGCTTCTGTAAAAATGATTTTAGAACATTTATCAATCGTGTTATAATAAAAATATATGTCATACAATACACAAAATTTTAAAATAGAATTAAAGAAAATCGAGGAGTGGCTAGCAAAAGAATTATCACAAGTGCACACTGGCAAAGCTACACCTGTAGTTTTAGATAGTATAAATATTGAAAGTTATGGAAGTTATATGCCGATTAAGAATGTCTCGTCTATTACAGCAGAAGATGCAAAGACTTTGCGTATTGCGCCTTGGGATAAAAATCAAATAAAAGCTATAGAAAAAGCTATACAAGATGCAGACATTGGTCTTTCTGTACTTTCTGATAGTGATGGTATAAGAGCTATATTCCCAATGCTTACTACAGAGACGCGTGCAAGGTTGGTAAAAGTCTTAAAAGAAAAATTGGAAGATGCTCGCATATCTGTGCGTAAAATTCGTGGAGATGAAATTGATAGTGTGGATGATTTACCAGAAGATGATAAAAAGCGTGCAAAAGACGATATTCAAAAAGCTGTAGATGAAGCAAATAAAAACCTAGAATCAATTTTTGCAAAAAAAGAAACAGACCTAATGACAAACTAAAATATAAATTTAAAATGGATGAATTAAAATCAAACGCTGGAAAGAATTTAATAATTGATTTGGGAAATGAAAAATGGGAAAGATTTCCAATTAAGACACATATCATCACACAAGATGATGATATTTTAAATGTAGTTAAAAAATATGCACAAGATAAGATTAAAGATAAAGATACTTTACTCATAAGTGAGCGTATTGTCGCCATTAGTCAGGGGCGTGCTTGGCCGATAAAAGATATTGTTCCGTCATTTTTTGCAAAACTTTTGTCAAAATTTGTACATAAGTCTCCATACGGTATTGGGCTCGGTAGTCCATATACAATGGAGCTTGCAATAAAAGAAGCAGGTTTGGCTCGAATACTTTTTGGGACTTTTTTTGCTCTGATTACAAAACCTTTTGGTATTAAAGGTGTATTTTATCGTGTGGTTGGTAAAAATATAAATGCAATTGACGGACCGTGTGATTATACATTGCCACCTTATAATAAGTATGCAAAATTGGGTCCAAAAGATCCGGACAAAGTTGCAGATAAAATTTCAAAAGAACTTTCTTGTGATGTAGTCATAATCGATGCAAATGATTTAGGTGTAGCTATTCTTGGAAAATCTAATAGTGGTGTGCAAGATAAATTTTACAAAGATGCATTTAAAGATAATCCACTCGGCCAATCAAGCGAGCAAACTCCTCTTTGTATTTTAAGAAAAGCAATATAATGTTTTTTGTGATATAATATAAAATATGAGCATAATTATCTTTTTTATAATACTTTTAGTCCTCGTCATATCTCATGAATTTGGGCATTTTATTATTGCCAAAAAATCTGGAATACGAGTAGATGAATTTGCCTTTGGTTTTCCACCTAAAATTGCAAGTATAAAAAAAGGGGAGACTAAATATAGCTTCAATGCTTTACCTCTTGGTGGTTATGTAAAAATTTTCGGTGAAAATCCAGATGAGGATTCTATTAGTGGTCCTGATTCTGCTCGCAGTTTTGTAAATAAACCAAAATATATACAAATATCAGTATTGCTCGGTGGTGTAGCTATGAACTTTTTACTTGCATGGCTACTATTATCAGTATCTTTTATTTCAGGATTACCTGCATCTGTTGGAGCTTATGGTGAAAATGTGATTAAGGATGCAAGACTTACGATAGTACAAGTATCTGAAAATTCACCAGCTTATAATGCGGGGCTTGTAGTAGGAGATAAAATACTTACCATGGAAGCAGGTGGTCTTTCTACAGAAACTCCATCTATAGAAAGTATTCAGTATTTTGTGGCACGACATAGTGATGAAAATATAAATATTGTTTATGAAAGAAATGGTGATAAAAAAGAAACATCTCTTGTTCCAGAAATTGGATTAGGTGGAAATGATAAACCAAGTATAGGTATAGCTATGGATATGGTAGGTACACTAAAGCAATCAGTTGGTAAGGCTCTCATTTCTGGTTTTCTTCTTACTATAGAGCTTACAAAATCTACAGCAGTTGGACTTTTTGATTTGATTGTAAATTCTTTCCGTGGTACAGCTGATATATCTTCACTTTCTGGTCCTGTCGGTATCGTAGGTATTGTCGGTGATGCTATGTCTTTTGGTTTTGTATACTTACTTTCACTTACTGCAGTCATTTCTATAAACTTAGTAATAATAAACCTCATACCATTTCCAGCTCTCGATGGAGGAAGAATACTATTTTTAATTATTGAAAAAATAATAGGTAAAAGAATTAATCCTAGAATTACAAATATTGTAAATATCGCAGGTTTTGGATTATTGATGCTTTTGATGGTAATCATTACCTATCACGACGTATTGAAAATCATAAAATAAATATATTTTCTATTTTTAAAAAAATCCTTGAAAAAGGATTTTTTTAATGTATAATAAACAAAAATTTTAAAATTATGAAAATCAAGAATAATCTTCTAAAAGAAGGAGGATGGTTCTTGATTCTTCTCAAGACATTATC
>CAZCDN010000013.1:0-11825 GCA_964497725.1 uncultured Candidatus Saccharibacteria bacterium
TGTCTTTTTTACAAGTCCTTTAATACCTCGAAATCCCCTATTTTATAAGCAATCTGTGGATAAGTATGTGTGTATTGTTTATAAGAGACAAATTTTATTATAAAGAAAAAGACTGTTACACATGTAACATATCAATATTAAACCCTTGTAAAATAAGGATATATTATAAAGACACGTCCCTTTTATGACCTTTTTATAGCTAATCACAGTATTATGTTTCACGTGAAACATATACACAGATGTTACATGTGTAACATCTGCATTAAATCTTGATTTATAATGAGTATATAAATATATGATTCGTAAATTTACATCTGAAAAACAAAAGATTGGAGAGCTTGGTGAAGACATAGCTTGTAAATTTCTTTCAGGTAAGGATTTTCAAATAGTAGAAAGAAACTATACGCGCAAGTGGGGAGAAATCGATATAGTGGCTACAAAAGAAGATAGAATTTATTTCATAGAAGTAAAGTCTGTGTCGGTAGATTTAGATACATTAAATAAAAAAGGTACAGATCCTAACAACAAAAACTATAGGCCCGAAGAAAATATGCACCCACAAAAGATGAAACGAATGCATAAAGTAGTACAGACATATCTTATCAGTAAAAGAATAGGGAATACTCCTTGGCAGATAGATTTATTAGTAGTTTATATAGATATAAATAAAAGGCTTTCTAGGGTAAAAACCTTAGAAAACCTTATATTGTAAAGCTATTTTGATTATAGACCGCGAGCACCTTTTGGTAATCCGACATATGGATTTGCCCAACCACCACGGAATTCTATGTGTACATGAGGACCAGTAGAGCGTCCTGTAGATCCTACGTATCCAATGATATCTCCTTGACTTACAGTTTGTCCTGGTGTCGCAGCAGTTCTACTCATGTGAGCAAATATTGCTTGGGCACCATTATCGAAGTTCATTACCACATAAGAACCATATCCACCGTTATATCCTGAAGATTTTACAGTCAATATAGTACCTCCTTTAATAGCATATATAGGTGTACCTATTGGAGCAGAAAAGTCATAAGCATATCCATCGTGTATTCCTTGAGAAACCCTTCCAGCTCCAGCTGGGAATGGCCAAATATATCCTGATGTAATTTTACCTGAAGAAGTTTTTGAAGTAGGTGCTTTTTTAGCTGAAGGGGTTGATGACTTTGAAGGTGTTGATTTGGATACTACTTTCTCTGCAGGCAATTTATCTATACCTGGCAAGAGTATTTCTTGTCCAAATTTCAAATCTTTAGAGCTTGTAAGCAGGTTGTATTCTAATATATCTCCAGCATCTACATTGTATTTCTTTGCTAAAGCTTCTACGCTATCACCTTTTTTAACAGTATAAGACACACCTCTAATAGGGAATATGACCAATGATTGACCTACTGACGTAATTTGATCCTTTGAAAGGTCACTATTTGTATAGATTATTGCTTGTATTGAAGTCTTGTTTGCTTTTGCAATACTATCTAAAGTATCACCTTTTTTAACAGTATATATAGTAATAGGATCAGAAGATAAAGAAACTCCATCTACATCTCCTTCTGTACCAGCTGGACCCACATTTGCTTCAAGAGCACCGTCAGATACTATATTTATAGCTATATCATTCTTGCTATTCTTAAGCTCTAGAGTAATATTTGGCTCTAAAAGAGGAACATTTTGAGAATTGAAAGAATTTGTGTCTTCTACTACAGAAGCTTGAGTTTCAAGCCCAAAAAAGCTACCTATTGTATTAAAAAATCCAGCCTCAGCATTGTGAGGGAAAGACATCATCATCATAAATGCAGTCAATGAAACACAAGCTTGTGTGGCTACATGCTTGGAAAATAAGGGTATTTTCACCGGAGATTGAAAATCTAAAGGTTGATCATCCGGATCTTGAGTTGTTTTTTTTATAAGCCTAATTTAAATATTTTACAAAACAATATTTTTTATACTTTGTCAATATAAAAGAATCTTAGTACGACCTTGAAAAGGTCTAAAATTACGAATATTTGTATTTGCAAAATGCTACGATCTACTCAGAATTGCTTGAAAATAAAGGTTTTTCGGTATTTTCTGAAAATTATACAAAGCCAAGCCTTGTCTCTATATATTGTAACGCACCAACAAAAGAAGTCAACCAAGATATGCACAATGATATATTATTTTAAATATTGACAAATCTACAATAATGTGATAATATTTTCCAAAAGAACTTAATATAAAATAGAATGAGAAAAATTATTGTTGGAATAATACTGATGGTATCAGTAGGATTCTCTTATGGAAAAGCGATTATTGATCAAAACGATTCAATGATTAGAGCTAAAGATTCAATTCTTGATTCGAGAATTAAAAAACTTGAACTTAAGACTAAATCAATCATTGAGAAAGAGAAAAAAATCAATGAAAGACTTACCATCGCAGAATCAAAGTTTTTAGACGCTAGAAATATAGCAAAAAAGGCTTACGACAAGTCCAAAGAAAACGAAAAAGGTATCGAGAGTACAAACAGTCGAGTCAAAATGCTTGAAAAAAGAGGTTTAGATCAAGACACTCTGAATGGTAAGTTTAAAACTAGAATCTCTTCTAACAAGAAGGATATGAGTGCGATTTTTAAATGGTTGATTGTGATATTCTTTTCCTTTGTAATATTTGGAATAATATTTGGAATCTGGCTATTTTTTACAAACAGAAAGATAAACAAAAAAGCAGAAGAGACGAAAGAGTACATCAAGAATACTTTCGGTACTCAAAATTAATTAAATGGCCTATGTTTACATGGGCCATTTTTTCTATGTTTTTTATAAAATAAGTTGTATAATAATTATTATGCCAAAAGAAAACCCTCCAAAAATTAATAGTGTAGAAAATATGAGCATAGAGGAATTAAGAGATGAAGCTAAAAATACTAAAATGAGTGAAAATTTTTTTAAAAAAAATCGTAACGCCAAACAGAAGAGAAGACTTGAGGATATTAAAAATGAATTGGAAAAAAGAAAAGAGGCTGAAGAAAATTCAGACGATCAAGAAGAATTAAATGAAGGAGAGGAAGAAATGGAGTATGAGTATAGTATATCAGAACTAGAAGAAATACTGGAAGACAGAAGAGGTATGTATGAGCAAAGTTTAAAAGAAAAGTATTCAAAAAAACAAATTGAATATTTCAAAACTGCCTATGACCATGCTCGCGTAGCTCTTGGGCAAAAAATGTACGATGAAAGAAAATCTAGTCTGGAACAGGAAGGTAAAAGCAATATTGAAATAGAGGGAGAATTATATCAGTATCGAGCAAATGAAATCTACCAAAAAATACACATAGAAGAGGAAGCTAGGATAATGCAAACAAAAGCAGAAATACTTCCTTCTACTGCACAAAAAGTTTTAAGTAAGACGTGGGATTGGTCAAAAAAAGCTCTACAAAAATACTCGGAGCTAAATAAAATGGGTAAGACCCTGTTTAAAATAGGAAGCTTTGAGGTCACTACAGGATTTTTGAGTAAACTAGCAGTAACTTCAACTATAGTTACAGGTGCATCGGTTGCATTTGGATTTTTAGCTCCAGGAGCATTAGGTCTTAGTGCAGGTAAGAGATTTTTAAGAGGTGTCGTAGGAGCCACAACAGCAGGAGTATATGCAAAAACCACACAAAAATTATTTACAAGAGATAGAAAAAATTCTGAAGAACAAAAAAAGAATATCAAGCATGATTTTGATTCTGGAAAAATTAATACTATTGAATATGAAGAGAGGTTAAATGTAATAGAAAAACATTATAGAAACGAGCAGCGGTTTTTAACCTTAGCTCAAATAGGTAGCACTTTTCTAGTTGGCTTAAGTGCGTCGATGGCTGCTGGAAATATGATGGAGAATACAAATGTCGACACAGAGCACACTAAAACAAATATTGAGGACAAAAACCCTGAAACAGAAAATGATCCAACAAATAAAAATACAGATGCTCAAGAAGAAACAAAAGGGGATGCAGAATCTCAAGAAGAAAATGCAGAAGAAAATACTGATACACAAGTAGAAGATGTGGAAGAATTAAAACCTTTTACAATAGAAGTAAATTCAAGAGGCGCGATTGCAACAATTGAAGATTTAAAAGGAAAATTAAAATTACAATATCCTGACATATCAAAAGCTCCAGACAACATAAAATACGTCTTAAATACAAACTCTGTATCATTATCAGAAAAATGGGGATTTCTTAGTAATGACGCAAATGAAAGTGCAATGATGCTTAAGGGTTCTACTATATCAGTAGACAGTAAGGGGAATATTACACTACACAACCTTGGCAAAGGTGAGACTGTACTCTCTGGTGAAAATGCAGAAAAGTACCATGATAAGATGTTTGATTATGATGGACAAAAAGCGTCAACTTCTAATTATGAAGCAAGAGGAAGTGGTACACCAGAAAGAAGTGCTAATGTTGTAGACAATGATCCTAATCCAGATGAATCAGAATTAGTATCACGCGAAGAAATAGAAAAGATGGCTGAAAACAATAGAACGGAAAATACAGGAGAAGTTGATCGCTCAGGAGAAAATGTCGTCACAGATGACAAAGGGAATAGAGCTCCAGTCGAAGATAATTCTCTTGGTGAGAATAGAGAGAGAAGTTTTGTAGATACTTATAAAGAAAACGTAGCAGCTTATAATGAAGAAGCTAGGTTGGAAGGTAAAAATATCAATGGATATCGTACAAACAATGGCCCGATGAATACTACTAACTATGGAATGCAGTATAGTGCTAGTAGACCAAGATTTGAAAATCTTGGTCAAGATAATGATGTTCAAGTAAATGAGCAAGAACAAATCGATTACATAGCAGAACAAGAATTTAGAAGTGAAGTAAATGAAATATTTGGTAGACGATTCCTGGGAACACCAATAAGTGATGGAATAAAGACAAATGAATGGGCGTATTTAAAAGACTCAAAGATTTCAATCGGTGAAAAGGGTGCAGTTACTTTGACTACAGAAAATGGAACAGTTTCTGGTAGGGGTGCCGACGATGTATATGAAAGTAGTGGTGGTGGAAGGTCAGCAAAAGTAGTAGATAGACTTGAGAAATTTATTAAAAACCAAGATATAAAACCGACAAGTGGTGAGAGTGTAGAAGCATATCTTAAAAGAGTAGCTCGTGCTCAAAAATAAAAGTCGTATAAAAAAATTAATAGTATAAAAAATAAAAACACATATGGCATTCGATCAAAAAACACATAGCATTCTTATTAAAATTTTAAATATAGAAAATTTAGATGAAAGTGCTCAAGAAAAAATAATCGCTGAATCTGGATCATTAATTTATCAAATGGTTTTAGTAAAAGCTTTTGAATTAATGACAGAAGATCAGGTAAATGAATTTGAAAAATTAATAGAAACAAATCCTACACCTGAGACGGTTTTTGAATTCTTTAGAGAAAAAATACCTCAGTTTGATAATCTTATAGAAGAAGAAGGTCAAAGATTTGTAGATGAGGGGAAAGATTTAATGAATCAAATTGGGTAAAAATAAAAAAATTCATCTAAAACAAATTTTGTAGTATAATAGAAAAATGAATTTTCTAGATGAGCTAAATGAAAAACAAAAAGAAGCGGTCCTTCATACAGAAGGACCGCTTCTTATCGTAGCAGGTGCAGGTGCAGGAAAGACAAAGACTGTAACTTATAGAATCATACATCTTATACACGAAGGAGTTCTTCCAGAAAACATTCTCGCTGTGACTTTTACAAATAAAGCAGCTCGTGAAATGCGTGAGCGTGTGGAAAAACTTTTAATAGGTAAGAATTACAATTCCAATCCTCTAATATCTACATTTCATGCTCTCGGAGTGTATATACTAAAAGAAAATGCTCAAAGAATAGGACTTACAAAGCATTTTGCAATAGCTGACGAGACTTATGCTCTCAGTATCATAAAAGATATTTTGAAAGAATTGGATTTAGACCCAAAACAGTACGAGCCAAGAAAAATAAAAAGTATTATATCTCGCTCAAAAGGGGACTTTATTACTCAAAGTGTATTTATGGAGCGAGTGAGTAGCAATTTTCAAGAACTCGTAGCAAAGATTTGGAAAAGATACGAAGAAAAATTAAAAAAAGAAAGCGCTCTTGATTTCGATGATTTATTACTCGAGACAGTTTTACTCTTAAAGAAAAATCCGGATATAAAAAAAATGTATCAGGACCGCTGGCAGTATGTACACATTGACGAGTATCAAGATACAAATGAAGTCCAGTATGAGCTTACAAAATTGCTTGTGAGTGAAAAAGAAAATATTTGTGTAGTAGGTGATACTGACCAAAATATATATTCTTGGCGTGGAGCAAATATAAAAAACATGCTTCATTTTGAAAAAGATTATCCAAACACATTGATAGTGATGCTCGAGCAAAATTATCGCTCGACAAAGACTATTATAGAAGCAGCAAATGAAATTATAAAGAAAAATGTATTTCGCGCACCCAAAAATCTTTTTACAGAAAACAATGTAGGTGAAGCAATTACTTTTTATGAAGGATACGATGAAGTACACGAAGCGCGTTTTGTAGCAAATACGATAAATAAAATACTTGAAAAAGGTGATGTAAAGCCTACCGAGATAGCTATACTTTACCGTGCAAACTTTCAATCGCGCGTAATAGAAGAAGCCATGCTCTCAGCACAAATACCATACCAAGTCCTCGGTACAAAGTTTTTTGATCGTAAAGAAATTCGAGATATTCTTTCTTATGTAAAAGCTTCTTTAAATAAAGAAAGCCTTTCTGATATCAAGCGCATTATAAATATGCCTGCTCGTGGAATAGGGAAAGTCACACTGTTAAAACTTTTTTCAAATCAGCTTTCATTGCTTCCAGCAAAAATGCAAATAAAAATAAATGCATTTTATAAATTGCTCGATGATATAAAAGAATATCAAGAAAATCATAGTGCGAGTGAGACTATAAAATTTATTTTAGAAAAAAGTGGAATTGAAAAAGAATTAAAAGATGGGGGAGAAGAAGGACTTGAAAGACTTGAAAACATAAGAGAGCTCGTGACACTTTCCACAAAATACGATGAACGAGGTGAAGATGGTATGGATATGCTTCTTACTGATGCTGCTCTTGCAAGCGACCAAGACAGCCTAATGCAAAAACAAGAAGGAGTACGCATGATGACAGTGCACGCTTCAAAAGGACTTGAATTTAAATATGTATTTATCACAGGACTTGAGCAAGATTTATTCCCACACACAAGAGCAGATGAGAAAAAAGATTCCGAAGAAGAGCGTAGGCTTTTCTATGTAGCTATCACTCGCGCAGAGCACAAGCTTTATCTATGCTATGCATCTATGCGTACTATTTTTGGAATGAAACAAATCACATATCCGAGTGAATTTCTCGCCGACATCCCTCCACATCTTACAGTTTTTGAGACAGGTGAAAATGGAGAAGAAAAAGTAGTATATATATAGTATTATATAGATATGATACATAAAGCAAAAAAATCTTTAGGCCAAAACTTTTTAAAATCAAAAGGTGCTTTGCACAGTATGATTACAGCAGGTGATGTAAACAAAAAAGACATTGTGCTTGAGATAGGACCAGGTAAAGGTGCTCTTACAGAAAAGCTCATAGAAGCTGGTGCTAGTGTGATTGCAGTAGAAAAAGACTATTTACTTGTAGAATTTTTAAAAGAAAAATTTGCAAAAGAAATAAAAAATAAAAAACTAATTTTAATACAAGGAGATGTGTTGGAATTTGATATTTCTAACCATATTAAAAGAGGTGATACATATAAATTGATTGCAAATATTCCATACAATATAACTGGTGCAATTTTTAAAAAGTTTCTTTCATTGGAAGAAAAATTTGGAGGCCAGCCAAAAGTCATAGTCTTACTCGTACAAAAAGAAGTGGCTGAGAGAATAGTAGCTCGTGACAAAAAAGAAAGCATCCTGTCTATCAGTGTAAAGGCTTATGGAAATCCAAAATATATTACAAAGGTAAGTAAAAAGTATTTTTCTCCAAGTCCAAAAGTAGATTCAGCCATCATACAAATTACAAACATTTCAAAGATAAATTTTAAAAACAAAAAACAAGAAGATTTATTTTTCCAAATACTAAAGACCGGTTTTGCACACAAAAGAAAAGTATTGATTAAAAATTTAGAAGATGTTTTAGAAAAAGAAATAATTGCAAAAATGTTTGAAGATTTAAATATTTCAAATAAAGCGCGAGCCGAAAATTTGTCTGTCTTGGATTGGATAAATATCGCACAGTGGGATAAGTAGTGTGTAGATTATTTATAAAATAAAAGATATAATAAAAAAATGAATAAAAACTATCTTCCAAGCAAAAGATTTATAAGTCGCGCTATTATTATATTTTTTATTATAGTCATAGGTCTCGTATTTTCTAAAATAAGTCCCGAGCTAAAAGCGAGGATTAATAAGAATAGGGAACTAAGAGGTCTATCGGTACGAGACTTAGTAGAAAACGATGAAAACAAAAATGGTATTGCTGATTGGGAAGAAATTCTTTTTGGCTTAGACCCAAATACAAATGGAGAGGAAAATAAATCTATTATAATGGCAAAGAAAAAAGAATTGGGTACCGACAGTATTACAAGTAACCAGACATTGTCTACAAATGATAAGCTTTCTCGAGAACTGTTTGCAGTAATCACAAGCTTGCAACAAACAGGAAATTTAAACGAAGCGTCTGTAAACAATATAGTAGGTGCACTCGACAAAAAACTAAGTTCTGAGCCTATTACTGATATTTATACAAAAGACACACTGAACGCAAAGACTACGAGTACTACAGTAGTGCAGTCATACTACAATAGTTTTGGAGAAGTGGCTATTAAGCATGCAAATGAAGAAATTGGTGATGAACTCATCTATATAAGCCAAGCATTATTAAAAGATGATAAAAAAGCCATGGAGATAGCGAGAGAGATTGCCCGAAAATATGAAGAATTTGGTCAAGATTTGATGAATATACAATCAGTCCCATCTTCACTAGTAGATACTCACTTACAATTGGCAAACAATTATCATAAAACGAGCGTAGCAATACAAAGAATGTCAGTAATGCTTGAAGATCCACTCTTTGGAATGAATGCAGTAGTCGACTATAAAAATTTTAATGATGGAATAGTTTTAAATTTAGAAAAGATTGGTAGTTTTTTTGAAAAAAATGTTATAATTGAAAGGTAAAAATATGAATTACACAAAAAAGACAAATGTGTTTTCAAAATCTACTCTATCGATACTTATGATGGGTTTGTTAGTTTTTCCTTTTAGTAATATTGAGGCTGCTGTTGTATCACAAAACGGTTTTATGAGTACAGGAAGTGGCGCAAATACTACAAATCAATATGCTTTTACAGCACAAAACGCTAAAGGGGTATTTGAATCCGTAGTCGGCTGTACTATTACTACAAATAGTATTTCAAATCTTATAAGCAAAGTCTTGGTCAAAGGTCAAAAATTTGGAGCACAAACAAATTCAAGATATCAAGAAATCTTTCTCTCAAGAGAAGATACAGTAGGAGCAGGTGAAGGCACAGAAGTAAATCTTAAAAGTACAGCTGAGCAAGATTTTACTAAAAGATATGGATGGGATGCAAGTAGTCAGCAAGAAGACAACGCTGTAAATGAATTCAATAAGTTCGTCACAGAGACAGGCGTAGCTCCAGGTCAACCGGTAATGGATATAGGTGTGCAATCAAATACACAAAAATCTATTGATGAACAAAAAGAAATAAATGAAAGTACAAAGAAAACATTAGCTGAAATAGAAGAAGCAAAAATTCGTGAACAATGCTTAAATGGTGTAGCTTACACTCTAGCAAAAAAACAATTAGCAAAAATCACAAATGATACACTCTCTTGGGTAAATACAGGTCTTGGAGGAGACCCATTTTTCGTGAGAGACCAAGTTTCATATTTAGAAAATATAGCTGATCAAGAGCTCATAAAATTTTTAAATCCAATATCTTCAAGTACAAATTCTACCTTATATCCATACGGTAGGACTTTTGCACGTGGCCAATTTTTAGACAGAAGTACAAGCTTCGAACAAAGATCAATATCTACAATGAGTAGGAACCTACCAGCAAATACTACTACCGATGACTGGAGCAATGATTTTTCAAGAGGTGGATGGCCTGCTTGGTTTGCTTTTACACAAAACCCAGCAAACAATCCACTAGGCTATCAGATTATAGCCACAGAAGAAGCAGCAAAAAGGCAAAATGCAGCTCAACAAGCAGCTCAAAAAGAGATAGATCAAGGAAATGGATTTTTATCTGACAAGAAATGTGTAGAATCAGTAGGAAAAAATAATTCCAATATTACTTTTACTGATAGTAATGGAAATACTATTGAAATGTCTTACTATGAGTTTCTAAAACTCGAAGAAGAGATAGCTGTAATTCCCGACAAGCAAATATTTACTGTGACTGGTGAAAATGGAGAACAGACAGAAATATCAAAAGCAGAAATCCAAAAAATAAGAAACAATATAAATACTAGTGGAAATATAGATGGATATAGTACTACAAATGGAACAATGAGCACAAATAGTATTCTTCCTGATGGTTCAAGATGTCTACGATGGGAAGTAGTGACACCAGGAAGTGTCATATCAAATCAAGTAAATGAAGCTCTTACTTCTAGTATCCGCCAACTCGAACTTGCCGACTCTATAAATGAATCTTTAAGTGGAATATTTGAAGGACTACTTACTAATCTTATGAGTAAAGGATTGAAAAACTTAGATCAAACTACAAATGGTACATCAAGTACAAGTAATGGTAATTACAATTTTAGTAACTTCTACGACTCACTAGGGAACAATCTATCAATTCTTCCAGGATACAATTCCAATAGAGATGTACTTCTTGTAAACCAAGGTTCTGGTTTTAATACAAATGATTTTGATATCACTATCGACCTTGGTGATATTACTGGAACTATATATTATGAAGGATGTAAAAAAACTATTGTAAACAAAAAAGATTCTATACCTTGTGTGTCAATTAAAGATAAAAATCTTGTAAATCCAATAGTATTAAACGAATGTTCTGATGGTATCGACAATGATGGAGACGGTCAAACCGACTCAAATGATTCTACTTGTAAAACAGGACAAAATGGTGTAGTTAAAAAAGGTCTTATTACTTTACAAAAAGATTATATAGAAGCTGTAAAAAGAGCAAAAGTAGAACTTCCAAATGTAATGCCAGCTCTTGGTGAGCTTGATTACTGTATACCAGGACCAAATCCTGCCTGGAGAAACACAGCTATAGAATCAGTAAATGCAAATATTGAATTTGTCAGATCTCTTTCTATTGATAAAGATCAAAATATAACTTCTATTTACGGAAAAATGGCTGATCTTGATAAAAGATTTTATGAAAACAAAGAAGGTAACGGATGGGCAACAGCTGGACAAATAGTACCCGTAGTAGGAGCTGCTTTTGGACCTGTAGGTACAGGTATTGGTACCGTAGTAGGTGAATTATTTAATCTAAAAGCTCAAGACGTAAAAAATAGAGTAGCAGAAAATTATTATAATGAAACAGCATTACTAGATAGGTATTTAGTAAACAACATAGAGGAATTTGAAAAAGACAAAGTAAATGGTATTACAAAACTAATAAAAACTTTCAATTTCTATGAAAGTGATTATGAAAGTCTTTACGGGCAAAATTCGCCAATGCGTACACCACCTAGCTTGTTTGAAAAAAATGATTTCTATTTACCAATGGCAAATACAGGACTAGAACTTACTCAAAATATGAGAGTGTATGCTAAAAATATAGAAAA
>CAZCDN010000014.1:0-8626 GCA_964497725.1 uncultured Candidatus Saccharibacteria bacterium
AAAATATAATTTGACATTTATAAATTTTATGTTCCCCATAGGTCCGACCTATATAAAACAAAACCAGAATGCAAACCCAAAGCCTTGGCCGTGGATTTTATGCAATTCTATTTATTAGTATATAAAAACAATCCCTCAAACACAAAGTGTCTAAGGGATTTAAGAGTCTAAGTCATACGACTAAGACTTAATTTTCAAAGGTTCTTGTTGCGGGAACAGAACCACGTAACCGTAGGAAGCATCCCACATAAGGACGCTCGAAAGCTCGTCCACGTCCACTTTCAGCTTACCACCCCACTCGCAAACGTCCGCCACAAAGCGAGCACCTTGCGCATTGGTGAACGGCAAGTGAAGACGACGGTCTTGCTTTAGGACTTCCTGCGCTAATACAGGATTGTCTTCGACCGACTGAAGTGCTTGTTCAAGGCCTTGGAAAAAGTTTTCAGGAACATCTTTAATAAATTCTCGGTACATACCGTTTTTTATTAAATCATTCGCCAAAATTTTTCCAGGATTTGTTTCGCCATTTCCAGTAGTTACAACATTCCAGTTTTCACCAGTGTTGTTGTAAATTCCACCAGTGAATAATTTTGAGTGTTTGTCCTCATCATATACTCCATTGGTAGCAGATACAACGAGTAATCCAGAACGGGGTTGTAAATAAACAACAGGAGCTGGCTCCTCCACGGCTTGTGTTTGTCCATTTTGCGCTATAATTTCACGCAAATCTTCAACAACTGTAGTTGTCAAATTGTTGTTTTCTATCAAATTGGTTAGAAAATCAACTGTTTCTTTGTTCAAGTTCATAATATTGAATTATTAAATATTTTTTTATATTATATCACAATTAATACACTTTTGTCAATGGATAACCAAATGGATGATACCCTTACAATACAAGCTTGAAATCCTTCTCCTACAATAGTAGCTCTTACATTTATATTGATAAAAAATCAATTACATAGGTCCGACCTATGTGGAACATTTTTTAGATTTTATAGTTCCCTATTTTTGTGCGTTTGATGGAAAAAGCGAGTGCAGATGTACCAAGATATTTTCCTATATCATGTGCAAGTGTGCGCATATAAGTCCCGGAGCCACACAATACTTTTATTTTTACAATATCAAATACTTCATTTTTATTTTCCGACAAAGCTTCTTCCCAATTATTTAAAATTTCTTCCTGTCTGAAATCTCCATTTACTTTTGAAATAGAATTTTTTATATATTTTTGCAAGTCTTCTTTATTTATTTTTCTTTGCTCCAATATATCAATACTTTCAATATGTACCTTATGTGTAGGTATTTTTATTTTATCGAGATTTCCTTCTCTCGCCCATACAAAAAGAGGCTTGCCATCTACAGGCTTTGAAGAATACGGTGGATATTTTTGTTCTATGTCACCGACAAATTTTTGTAAAATTTTATTGAGCGAGCAAAAACATATTTTCTTAGAATCAACCAGAGCGCAATCATATACATTGTTTGAAATGGTCTGGCCTGCCGAGCATACCTGCTCGGACAGGAGATCCGAGGACCTTTCAAATAATGTATGTGATGAAGCATTTAAAATTCTTCCAAGTAAATCATAAGTATCAGTTTCAAAACCAAAAAGTACTTCTACTTCATACTCCTTATCTAAATTCAAATATTCATCTTTCTTCAAGCATTCATCACCGACAAGAATCAAAAGTAGTCCTTCAGCCATAGGATCGAGCCTTCCTGCATACGTCATAGGCATACCAGCCAATTCTGACCTCTCTTTTTTAAGATTATTTATACAATCAAGGGGTGTTTCTCCTTGTTTTTTGTATATTTGTATAAATCCTTCATGCATATTGCCATATTAGCATAGATATGCTAATATATCCCTAGTAATTGCTTATATACCGATTATGATAAGCAAGCTTACATTGTAATAAATACGGGCGAAAAAAAATTTTTGAGTGAAAAAATAAACAATAAAATAAGAGCGCGCGAACTTCGCGTGATATCAAGCACAGGTGAAAACTTGGGTGTTTTAAGTTTAAAGGAAGCGTTGGATATGGCAGAGAGTGAAGGACTAGATTTAGTAGAAGTCACACCAAATGCAAATCCCCCTATTGCAAAAATACTTGATTATGGAAAATATAAGTATGAGCAAAAGAAAAAAGCTCAAAAAGTAAAAGCTGGATCAAAACGTACAGAGACAAAACCAATACAAATAAAAATAGGTACAAGTGAAAACGACCTTCAAATGAAAGCAAAGAAAGCAAGTGGCTGGTTAAATGAAGGACACAGAATAAAATTCGAACTATTTGTATCTGGAAGATCAAAATATATGGGTGAAACATTCCTTAAAGAAAGACTAGAAAGAATTTTGAAACTTGTAAGCGAAGACTTTAAAGTCGCTGAGCCTTACAAAAAAGGTCCAAAAGGTCCTACAATGACAATAGAAAAAGATGTAAAAAAAGTTTAAAAGTTTAAAAAAAATATTATGAAAACAAATAAATCAATTTCAAAAAGAATAAAGGTGACTAAAAATGGTAAGATTATAGGTCGTAAGCCTGGTTTTAATCACTTTAACTCAAAACAATCAAGAACAAAACAGCTTGGTGGTAGAAAAGGAGTAGAGTTAAATATGACAAACAAAGAAAAGAGCCGTTTCTTATCAAACATGTAATTAATAGTTTATAAAAATACAAAAATGACACGCGTAAAAAGAGGAGTAATAAAAAATAAAAGAAGAAAAAATATTCTTGCACAAGTAAAGGGTTTTCGTTTTGGAAGAAGTACAAAAAAATCTGCAGCTAAAGAGGCGCTTAAAAAGGCTGGTCAGCACGCTTTTGCTCACAGAAAAGATAAAAAAGCTGATGCTCGTACACTATGGCAAATCAGAATAAATGCTGCCGTACGTCCACTAGGACTTTCTTACAGTAAATTTATAGATATGCTTAAGAAGAAAAATATAGAATTGGATAGAAAAGTTCTATCGACTATAGCAAAAGATAATCCTGAAAGTTTTGAAAGAATCGTAAAAAAAGTACAATCATAAAATAAAACCCCTTCGATAAGTTCGAAGGGGTTTTATTTTATTTACAATCTATTTCTACTACATCTCCCCCACTAGGTGTGACTGCTTTCACACCAAATTCGTCGTATAGTCTTTGAGCCAAAAACATAGCAGAGCTTGGTTCTCCCATCGTCACAAAAACTTTTTTAATAGTCTTGGCAGTTTTTGAGAAAAATTCTACCAACTGATCACTATCTTTATGTCCTGAATATCCACTAATGCGTTCTAATCGAGCACGTATAGGCACTTCTTGACCTCTTATAAATATTTTCTTTCCTCCATCTTGTATGACTCTTCCGGGAGTTCCTGGAGTCTGATAGCCTATCAATAGTATTGTATTATTTGGATCTGGAAGATAATTTTGTTCATGATGGATTATGCGCCCCCCATTTGACATACCTGAGCCAGCAATAATAATTTTAGGATTTGGTACTTTTAGTATACCTTTTGACTCTGCAGTCTCATCAGTTTGCTTAAATCCTGGAAATGTAAAGATATCGTTTCCTGAATCTATCATAGATTTTGCTTTCTCATTAAAATATTTACTATATGAGTGATAGATTTTTGTAAGTTTTATTGCAAGTGGTGAGTCGAGAAATACTGGCATACGTTCTACACGTCCTGATTCAATCATGTCATCTATTTCAAATAAAAGTTCTTGCGTACGCTCAAGTGAAAAAGCTGGTATCATAAGCACACCCTTTCTTTTATAGTTTTCTTTTATTATAAGCTCTAGTTTTTTTTGTCGAAGTTCTCTGTCTTCATGATTTCTATCACCATATACAGATTCCATTATCATATAATCTGCATCAGTAATATCTTCAGTATCTCGAAGTATAGGAGAAGGAGAATTTCCAAGATCTCCAGTAAATACAATTTTCTTTCCATTAAATACTATTTCGAGCATTCCCGATCCCAATACATGTCCTGAATCTTTGTATGAAAATTGAAAACCATGACCTACATTCATCACTTGGTGATAATCGATAGTCTCCCATAGTGACATTGCTTTATTTAAATTATCTACTGTGTAGACTTTATTTAAATGATGCTCTTTATCGTGAGAAAGTATATTCATAGTATCTCCAAGCATCACTTCTGTAATATCTTTAGTAGGTATAGTAGATACGATCTTGCCTTCAAAGCCTTCATTTATAAGTTTTGGAATTCTACCTATGTGGTCGATATGAGCGTGAGTAATAAATAGTATATCTATTTCTTTTGGGTCATAAGAAAAAGGCTCCCAGTTTTCATCATCGATTGATTTTACTCCCTGTAGTAATCCACAATCTATAAGGAACTTTTTTCCATTACCTTCAAGTAAAAAGTTTGCACCAGTGACAGTACCAGCTCCTCCACAAAAAGTAATCTTTAATTTTGTATCTTTAATTTCCATTTTTTTTAATAATTAAGCTTCCAAATATTCCACCCAATACATCAAAGAATATATCTTGTAGTGTGTCTACTCTATCAAAAGCTATTCCTGCCCAAATATTGTTTATAAGATATTCATACATTTCCCAAGCAATACCGATCAAAAGAGTAGCCACTAGTAATAAGAAAAATGTATTTTTATATGTAATTGCACTACTGTAAAATAAATACGCTACTAAAAATAAAGCTGAGAGTCCTCCGATAAAATGCATAGGTATATCAAACCAATAATATATATAATACCAGCCTGTGTTTACAGCTAAAATATTTATTATAGATAAAAAAACAATCGAAAATGTTAACAAATTTAAAATCTTTTTTCTTTGTATCATGTGTATATTATATCAAAACTTATAAATATTCCCTAAATACCAAAAATCCTCT
Source organism: uncultured Candidatus Saccharibacteria bacterium (assembly GCA_964497725.1). Classification (GTDB taxonomy): domain Bacteria; phylum Patescibacteriota; class Minisyncoccia; order Phycocordibacterales; family UBA9973; genus UBA8515. The sequence continues at coordinate 4,871 of CAZCDN010000014.1, forward strand.
TGGGGACTTGTGTCCAAACCAAGAGGATTACTCGTTAGGGCTATCTCAAACATATTACCATAGCAAAAGGCTACGTGGGATACGGGATAATACAAATTTGTTCGTACTAAATAATAGTAAGTACATACAGCATTGTAATAAAACACGTTTGTCCCCTACAAAATCTGTTCTAAGTAATATTTTTCAAATAACCCTACTACAATTATACTATGTAGACATATCTATGCAAGTAATTTTTATAAAAAAGCACACTTTTGACAGTGTTTCAAATTTAATTTATTAAAATTAGTCAAGTATTTTTTAAAAAAATTAAATTTCAAACTTTTTTAGTTTCTCTATATACAAAATTATTGATTCATTTGTAATATCTTCAGGATTTATATCGCATTTAGAAAAAATTTGTTTTTCAATTTCTCTCATAGCTTCTTCAAAAGATTCTTTTTCAAAATGTTTAGAATTATTTTCTATCTTTTTCAAAGAACTTCCTTCTTTTACATATCTTTCTCGCAAATTTTCAAACCTCTCTTCTAAAAGACATACGCCCTTGGGATATACCCTAGCATCTGCATAAGAAACTATCTTCTTATCAAAATCTTCATCATCTTCATTTTTAATAGACTGAGTAAAACCGACAGAATCCAAAAGCTCTATAATCGAATCATTCATTTTCAACTCTTTTCCTATCGCAATAGTAGCCCTATGTTCATCAGCACCATACTTATCTATATATTTACTTTGAATTTTAATCCAATATTCTAAACCCTGTGGTTCTAAAAATTCTGGAAAATATGTGAGGTTAAATTTTATAATATTGCCCATATCATGCAAGAGACAAGTTTTGATTATTTCATCTTTGTCTATCTTTACATCTTTTATATTTTCACAAATTTGCATAGCCACCCCAGCTACACTAAATTGATGCTCTGCCAAACTCGGCATTATGTCGTATTCTTTATATATTTCTAAAATATTTTTCATTACATTACTATAACAACAATCTTGCCTCTTTTTCAATTAAATCTGCTAAATTTTTTAGAACTGAATCATAATCACTCCACTCATGCATATAAGTCATCGATTTTTCAAATCTTTCTTTCTCCCAATTTTTAGTTTCTTTTTTCCAATCAATTATTTGTATAGTTGCTTCAATCTTATCGAGTGCATAAGCAAAACAACCTTCGACTGTTGAATTTTCTTTATCTGCTTTTGTATTTATATATTCTTTAAAAAGACTGATAAATTCATTTGATAATTCTTCTGGTAAATTTTTAAAAATATTATTTGCGGCATCTATTTCACGATTATATTTTTCTACAAAAGCATCATGATCAAATGCATGACCACCACCATTACCATGAGAAGATATTGGACTATAATCAAGAGCCACAATTTCGACAATATCATGTATTAGTATCATTTTTAAAACTTTCTCTAATGAGGGTTTTTCTTTCAAATATGGATAGATCATGACAGCAAGTAGTGCCATTCTGTACGAATGCTCTGCCACACTATCCCAGCGTTCAATGTTTTCATTTTCCCATCCAGGCATACCCTTAAAACGAAGTATGCCTTTTACTTTGTGCATCTCGTGAGTAAAATTAAGGATTTTTATTAAATCTTCTTGATCCATATACTAAATATAACACAAAATCCGCCAATGGCGGATTTTGTGTTTAAACTAATTATGTTCTGAATAAATCAGGTCTGTATCTATTTTTTTATAGTTATACAATTCTTCTTCTTTAAAGAAACGTTTGATTTCTGCTTCTGCCGCTTCTGGTGAGTCAGATGCATGAACCAAGTTTGATTGAGTACTCATTGAGTAATCTCCTCTTATTGTTCCCCCATCAGCAATATATCCTTTTGTTGGACCTACTATAATTCTTAGTGAATCGATAATTCCAAAACCTTCTAATGCAATAACTATCACAGGAGAAGATTTCATAAAATCACGAATACCTGGGAAGAATGGCTTGTCTTTGATGTGCAAGTAATGCTCTTCAAGTAATACATCAGAAACTTGCATCATTTTAATACCAATAATCTTTAAACCCTTCTTTTCAAAACGAGAAATAATATCTCCCACCAAATTACGTTGTATGCAATCTGGTTTTAAAATCACTAACGATTGTTCCATATATTTTCTATATTAAAATTATAAATCTACAATAAGCATACTATCAAAATATCAATTATTAAGCAATTTTATAAATCTAGTTATTAGTCTCATATTTAGCCATAATCTCGGCTTCTACTTCTTCGCGGTCGCGGCCGTATTTTATATATGACAATTCTTTAATACTATCTACAATGGCTTTATTGCCTTCTACTGGTGCAATTGTTTTTATATTAAATGGTTTTGTCGGCTGACCATTTACGAGCATTGATACGTATGCATTATAGTTATCAATCTTGATTATATCTTTTGCTGTAAACACAGGTTTAAATTTATTTTCCAAGAAATTTGCATCTTCAGGTGAAACACGAAATACTGCCATCGAACCCACGTTTCCAAATACTGCATTTTTAATTCCTTCTTCAAGTTGAGCGATATATTGGTGAGCCACAGTCAAAGACAATCGATACTTACGAGCTTCAGAAAGAATTGATGCGATAGAATCAGTCGTCACGTTTTGGAATTCATCAATATATAAGTAAAAATCATTCATCTTTTGTCCATACATATCCACACGAGAAAGTGCAGCCATTTGAATCTTACCCACAAGAAGAAGACCTATTAGATTTGCATTTATTTCTCCAAGTCTACCTTTCGCAAGATTTACTAAAAGAATTTTTTTATTGTCCATAATCTCACGGAAATTAAATACTGATTTTTCTTGAAGAACTACTGGGCGCATGATGTCGTTTGAAATAAAATTATCAAACTTTGATGTGATATATGGTACAAAGTTTTCCATACCTTGATCACCTGTAGTTTTTTCAGCTGCAATCCAAAACTGTTTTATAATTGGATTTTTACAGTGTGAGAGTTTCATATCTCGAAACGCTTTGTCAGTAAGCACACGACTAATCTCAAGCAAAGTCGCCCCACTTTCTGGATGATCCATTACAAGGAATGCAGAGTTTTTAAAATACTGTTCAAACATAGGTCCACCGGCTGTCTTCATATCGAAAAGTTTATTGAAAATTGCCATAAGTTCATTTACTACAAAAGTCTTTTGCTCTGGATAATTTACATCATACTCGAGCATATTGAGCCCCATTGGGCGTGCAGTATAAGCAGGATCAAAGTAAATCACATCATCGATACGCTCTTTTGGAATACGAGAAAGTATGGTCTGTATGTCGGTACCATGCGGATCGATATAGCATACACCATCACCATTTTGTATATCTTGAGTAATCATATTGAGCAAAATATTTGTCTTACCTGTACCAGTCTGACCGATTACATACATATGTCGCACACGATCCTCTGGTGCCATACGCACCTCTGTATCTCGCCCTCTATAGCTATTTATGCCGAGCACAATACCATCACTATCCATTTCAATCGGTGCTGGTGCAATACCCGCACGAGCTTGTTTTAATTGAGGAGAATCTTCAATACCATATGGGAAGTGAAAAATAGTAGCAAGCTCTTTTAGATTGAGTGGCATAGAATATTTATCAGAAAAAGTTCTGTATGAATAGTCGTGTACAAAATTTAGCAAATCACTACCCTTAACTCTAGTAAAATCAAAACCATTTTTATCTGAATCAGTAAATTGATTAAAAGATGATTCAATGTCCGTA
>CAZCDN010000014.1:8726-10900 GCA_964497725.1 uncultured Candidatus Saccharibacteria bacterium
AAAACCATTTTTATCTGAATCAGTAAATTGATTAAAAGATGATTCAATGTCCGTAATAATCTGATCTGATCTTTCTTTAGTTTCTGCGGAAGTTACGATTCTGATATTTGTAGCCATTATCGTACTCTTAGTTTTTTCAGTTACACTTTCTACAGCTCTGTCATTTACTTTTTTTTCTTTTTCTTGACTTGCTTCTGATGTACCAAAAATCAACCCCTTGGCAATTTTTCCAAATTCATTTCCTACTTGACGAGTAATATTTCCAGCATCTTGGACCGACATACCTTCTTTTAAATCATTTTGAATTAAATGGAATTTTTTTATAATATCATCATCTTCGGGGCATACAGTAAATTGAATACTTGCACCCTCACCTTCTTTTTTCATTTTTGAAAATACATTCAAAATTATATTCAAAGGATCATGATCTAGTGAATCATACATTTTGATTGGATATATTTCTCTATTTGAAAGCTTTGCATAAGAAGCCGAAGCCTCACCATTTTCAGTAAATATATTGTAGTCATCTGGTGCTTCATTTATCTTTGCTTGCGCATGCACTCCTAAAAGTTGCTTTTCAAAAAGGTCAGCCTTGTCGGCGGGTACAGCCGTATAAAATACAAATTGATCCGACTTGTCAGAAAGAGCAATTTCTAAAGTAAAATGATTTCTCATAAAATTTTGTCTACCTTCCCCCACAGAATGCATACCCGCATAAAATTGTTCCATGGCTGAAAGTAATTCTTTTAATCCTTTTTTATTTTCATCACTAGGTTCAGGAAGAGTAATTTCAAAAAGTTTCATATTTAGTGATTTAAAAAGTGAAGAACTTTCTTTAAGACCAGGAATTTTATGTGTAGTCACCAAGTATTGCACTAAGAATCGATGAAAATCGTCATCAATATGAGGATTTCCCATTTTTCTTACCACATCAAGTGCAGCTGATACACCTTTTGAAAGTAATACTCCTAATAATTCTTCCATTTTATAATCATGTGATTCAGGATTTAAACGCAAAACCAATTCATCAGAATGGTCGTTTGGCAAGACAGCCTCTTCGTGCATCACTTCAGTATGTGGTATTTCTTTATATTCACGAAGTGCCTCATGAGCTACTTGTTCTTTATTCACCTCCACGCCTTTTTCTTGCAATTCTTTTTCACGCTCGGCTATATGTGCACGCAAAAAAGTAAGCTCTTCTTCTGGAGAAGTAAATTTGGGAATTTTATTAAAATTATTTCCTTCCATATACTTAATATTATATCACAATAGAAAAAATAAACGGAAAAATACTAATAAATTTTTGTCCGTGTCGGAGCCCCCGTAGAGAGGGTAAAGCGGTAAAAATTTATTAGTATTTTGTAGTGTTATATACTTGTCAGTATTTCAGCTTCACCTTCTGTAATCAAAATAGTATGCTCAAAGTGAGCATTTTTAGAACCATCACTTGTGCGTATTGTATATCCATCACCTGCCACATCGATATCATCTCCTCCAAGTGTAAGCATCGGCTCAATTGCAATAACCATACCTGGTACCAATTTTTCTCCTTTACCTTTTTTCCCAAAATTTGGTACAAATGGATCTTCATGAATTTCTACACCCACACCATGGCCCGACAAATCTTTTATAATTCCATATCTTTTATTTACAAAACTTTCAATAGCGTAGCCAATATCACCCACAGTATTGCCGCCATGTGCAGCTTCGATACCTACATACAATGCTTCGCGTGTATCATTTAGTAATGCCTTCAAATCTTTAGAAATATTACCCACAGGAAGTGTCACAGCATGATCAGTAAAAAGACCTTTATATTTTATTCCAAGGTCTATTGAAATAATATCACCTTCTTTTAAAATTTTTTTTTCATTTGGTATACCATGCACAATTTCAGTATTTACCGATGCACAAAGTGAAGCAGGAAAAGCTTTTATATGACCCTCTGGTTTGTAATTTAAAAATGCTGGCTCACCCCCACGCTCTTTTATAAGTCTGTACGCTAAATCATCTAGGGCTTTTGTCGACACACCAGGAGCGACAGCTTTCCCTACTTCTTTGAGTACTTCTGCCAATATCTTCCCCCCTTCTCGAATAGTATCTATTTGTTCTTTAGTTTTTATTATAATAGCCATTATTTGCCAATATTAACCGATATGCTACTTATTTGCAAA
>CAZCDN010000015.1:0-10199 GCA_964497725.1 uncultured Candidatus Saccharibacteria bacterium
AAAATATCAAAAAGAAAAAATACTACTCGAAGCAATCTGGGAGTAGTATTTTTTGTTTTTTCTTATTCTTTAAGAATTCATACAAGCCTTGCAAGTTTGAGCTGCAGGGTTTGCTTCTAGGCGGTCTTCTTCTATTTTACCACCGCATTTTTTACACACACCATATGTATCGTTTTCTAAATCAAGGAGAGCTGTGTCTACATCAGCAAGTCTTTTTGAAAGAGTATTTGTCATTGAAGTACGTTCTTCGTAGTCTTCGTCTCTATCAGCGATATCGTTTTCATCAGCTACTGATGTATCTTGTTCTCCAGGAACGGCTACCCACATACCATTTTCATCTTTTTTTGCAAAACTGTTTAATTCTTCTAATAATACAGCTTTTTCTTCTTCTAATTTTGTTTTTATATCATTTGTATTCATATGTACATTTTAGCATATTTTTTATATATAGCCACACAAAGACACAATCCTATTTTTTAAGCTTTTCTGTGCGCAAACGCTTGGCTGTCTCACGCAATGTAGGCAAATCTTCTGTAATCACAAAGATATTTCTATCTAAAAACATGTAGTATAGTACTGATTCATTTAATTCATTTTTTAGTATTCTTGCATCATTGTTGTCTATTAGTATATCTTCCCATTTTTTAGTCAACAGATAACTATTTTCATCTGCAATCTTTATATCAAGAAGAGTCACCATGTCTGAAAAAAGATTACTCTCCCAATCGAGCATTCCTCGGAAAGCTTGATCGTAGTCATTGGTATAAAAAACTAAAAATAAATTAGGGTTTGATTCTGCATCAACATTACTATATCCTCCCACCAGCATTTCATTGCTGAGCGACCTCACTAGTGGACCAGGAATACTAAATTGTAATCTTGAAATAAAATCTTGTGTCGATAAAAATGAAGATACTCCATCGATACTATTTTCTTTTTTAAAGAAAATGACATTCATTTCATTTGGTATAGATTTTTCTTTTAGTGTAGCGATGATAGCTTTTGAGCCTGTCTCTTTTCCAATCAGAAAATCTGCTCCGATCAATGTCTGATTTTCAATTGTAAAAAAAGTTTTATTTCTTTCAACAGTGGCTTTTTTCACACCCCTGTCTTTGATTAATTGAATTACAAAATTTGCTCCAAAAAACACAGCTCCGATTAGCAGGACACCCAGCAATACAAATTTGAAATTATTTTTATGTATTCTCGAATTTTTATTACGTTCATTTTCAGCCTCTCTTTTTTTTTGTTCAGCTAAAGATATTTTTATAAGCGAACCATTGTTGTCGCGAATAGCCCGAGCCATATCACTTTCATAAGTATGAAGGGATTGGATATCTGATTTTTCTATCTTTTGGTATTGTTCGTTTTTTTTATTTTCATCCATAGTTAAATAATAGCAAGAAAACAGACTTTAATAAACAAAATTATTTTACAATCTTGTCTTTAAAAAATTCACTGTCTGCCTCTTTTATAGAAAGAGAAAGCTTTCCTCTTTCGTCTACCTTTATCACTTTTGTAGGAACCACATCACCTTCTTTCAAAAGCTCACCCACATTTGCCACACGAAATGGAGCCATTTCAGAAATGTGTACTAGTCCTTCTTTTTCTTTTCCAATTTTTACAAATGCTCCAAACTCTACAATCTTTACGACTGTACCTTTTATCATTTCACCTACTTTATATTCATGAGTCATTTCTTCAATTATAGCTTTTGCTCTTTCTGCTCCATCACCAATACCAGTGATAAATACAGTGCCGTCTTCTTCAATAGTAATTTCTGTGCCAGTCTCTTCGCGAATAGCATTTACATTTTTACCACCTGGACCAATTATCATGCCGATTTGGTCTTTGTGAATTTTTACTGAAAGTATTTTTGGAGCCTTCATAGAAATATCTTTTCTTGGTTCAGAAATCTCTTCTAAAATTCTTTCGATAATTTTTAATCTTGCAGTCTTTGCACGCACGAGTGCATCTTTCAAAATTTGTACTGGAATACCATCAGTTTTTATATCAAGCTGAATAGCAGTGATACCATCTTTTGTACCAGCTACTTTAAAATCCATATCACCATAGTGATCTTCTGCTCCTTGTATATCAGAAATCAATACATATTTTGAATTATCTTTTTCATCCATCATCACACCTACTGATATTCCAGCTACTGGAGTTTTTATCGGTACACCTCCATCCATCAATGCGACAGTCGTAGCACAAATACTTGCTTGAGAAGTAGAACCATTTGATGCAGTCGATTCAGAAACCACACGAATAGTATATGGAAAAATATCTTTACTTGGAATTACTGGTATCAATGCTTTTTCTGCAAGAAATCCGTGTCCCATTTCTCTTCTATTTATTCCACCCACGCGTCCTGTCTCACCCGCAGAATATGGAGGGAAATTGTAGTGATGCATAAATCTTTTCTTTGCCGAAAATTCTATACCATCTATAGTATGCATTGAATCTGGACCCGCCAAAGTAAGCACTGATAGCACATGAGTCTCACCTCTATAGAAAATTCCAGAACCGTGTAACGAGTCCGATATTCCTCCAGCCTTGGCGTAAAGCCCTCTTACTTCGTCTACAGCCCTCATATCTGGACGCTTGTTGTTACCTATAGCTTCAGTGTGTAACACTTCATTTATATAGCTTTCTATATAATCTTCTGCCACAAATCGTATTGCGTCTTCATCTTTATATTTTTCATTTACTACTTCTCTCCATTTATTTGTAGCTTCATTTATAAATTTTTTACTCTCATTTCCAAAAAGTCCTGCTTCAAGTATTGGCTTTATTTCACTTTCAAAAAGAGCTGGCACCTCACTTGGCAATTCTACTTTCTCAAAAACTATTTTTTCTTTACCAAGTTTTATACTTAGCATTTTTTGAAATTCTTCCCACTTACCGATTTCATTTACAGCCATATCAAAGCATTTACCCATTTCTTCTTCAGAAAGCTCAAATGCCATTGATTCAATCATGTTGATATTGTTTTCTTTTCCGCATACCATCAAATCTAAATCATATACAGCTTCATCTGACTGAGGAATATAATTGTTTATTTTTATTTCACCATCACCTTTTGCTTTACTTATATGTACTCCACCGACAGGACCCTTCCAAGGAATATCAGAAGTGTGTAGTGCAATCGATACGGCATTGATACCCAAAGTTTTTGGATCTGCATCACCTATTGCAATCACAGTCACAATCACTTGAACTGCATTTTTAATTTTGTGATCAAAGAGTGGTCTTATCGTACGGTCAATCACACGCGCAGAAAGTATAGCTTGGTCGCTAGGACGACCTTCTCTTCGCATAAATTGTGAGCCGAGTATTTTTCCAGCTGCATAAAATTTTTCTAAATATTCGACAGTAAGATTGAAAAATCCAGGATTACTTTTTCCATCTTTTGAAATTACAGCAGTCGCCATCACGACAGTGCCATCACACTTTAGTATTACAGATCCATTTGCTTGTTCTGCTAAATCACTAAATAAAGCGACGACTTTTTTGCCACCGATTTCTACCTCAAATTCTTGTTCATTCATATTAATTTTTTAGCTAATCGAGAGACTCTAGTTTTGAAAAAGTATTTTCAACTCTAACTGTCCATCGACTAGCTACTTAACCTTTAATATTTTTATATTAGCAGAAACATCGGAAATTTAAAAGTATTATCAATAGAGAAAGATAATGCTGTCATATTTGTATCTATATATTTAAAAACAAAAAAAGCGTAGTTGCCTACGCTTTTTTTCTTTTAAGAAGAATCATTGACGAAATTGGTCTACCTCTACCAGACCAAAGAAATTGGTCGTCAGTATTTGCAACTTGACTAGTCTTTGTTCTTTCGTTCAATCTAACATATTGCTTATTACCACGTGCATCTATATTAAGATCGTAAATAACAGTTTCTGTTGAAGTAAAAGTAATTCTAGATGATTGTCCTCCGTCTAAAAATACAGACCACTTAATATCTTTTGGTAAAATTTCAGCAGCTTCTTTTGGTGTAACACCTTTCATGTAATTAGAGCGCGGAACAGCATCAAATACAACCATATGAACATGTCCATCATTTCCTTCGTACATCACAGATCTTGCATAACGTGCATGTGGATCGAATGGTGGAAAACTTCCCAAAGATAAATCGTGATTTATATCATGATCGTCATTTTCTAAAAAATGATCTACATTTGGCCCAGTAGTCATAGCTGATTTAATATCATTAATATTAAGACCATCAATAGTTTCAGGTATTACCTTGTCACCAATTTTTATACTTTCGTATTTATTTTTATTGATTTGAAGTATAAAGTTACCTGAAAAAAAATCAGTTCCCCCTTGTGTATTTATTTCTGAAACATACAAAGAGTCATCATTGTCTACTGATACAACAACATCAAAACAATTAACATCGTAAGGAGTTTTGTTTAAATCTTTACGTAATTTTCTAAGAGTTGTTTTATCGTTTGGATCTTCATACTCTATCGAACAACAAGCTGAATTAAAAAGAATTGCTTCAAAGTCTTCGCCTAATGATTCTGTTTTTTTATGTGCTAATGGTTCACCACCAACCCACCTCAAAATATTTCCTCCTACACGAACCACACCTTTTGCATTTAATTCTCTTGCATGAATATGTCCATCTTTTGTAACAAATAAAGCTGGTCTAGTAACAGAAGGCAATCCTACAACTGAATAATTTCTTATGTTAAAATTGTAGATTATCTCTTTTGGGTTTTCAAGAAGTATTTCATCCTGTAAAAAGAAAAAAGCTCCATTAATACAAGAAACAGTAGTATCTTCGTTATCACCAGATTTATTACGATTTTCATTTACAAAAATCCTATGTGGATATATTGGTCCAGTCCTAGTAAGAATTTCTGTAGTAAATTCTGAATCCAGATTATCGTAACTAAGATCATAGACATTTACGAAATTACCTTCTCCAAGTTCTATAGTCTTACTAGTTAAAAAAACTTTAGGGCTAACTTCTACAATTGAATCTTCTATTCTTTTTGCAAAATTTTCGGGGTTTCTTATAGAATCACGAGCTTCTTCATAAGAAACAGCTTCTCCACTTACTAAACCCTCTATATTAGCAGTTTTTATGTTTAATTTTTCAATTATTTCTTTCATATTTTTTGGTTTTAGATTGTGAAATTTATTTGACCTAAGTATATGTATATGAGAACAAAAGTCAAATATCTATCTCCCTATAAGATATTTTCTAGGGTTTGTAGATAGGTCGATGAAGTCATCGGCTGTCTCTATAAGTTTTCCTGAAGCAGATTTTCCAAAGGAAACTACTTCTACTTGAATACCTGAAGTATTTTGTATGTATTTTACCAATGGAATAAAATCTCCATCACCAGCCACGAGTACGACTGCGTCAAATTGTGGAGACATTCTTATGATGTCTACAGCAATTCCTACATCCCAGTCACCTTTTTTGGCACCACCTGCAAATACTTGCAAATCTTTTGTCTTTGTCTCTATACCAAGCTTTGTAAGTGCTTCGAAAAAGTTTTTCTCATCACCTGCTTCACTTGTAATAACATAAGCGATAGCGCGCACGAGCTTTCGCCCAGCGACTGCATCTCTTAATACTGCACCAAAATTGACTTTCTTTTTATATAAATTCTTTGCACTGTGATATATATTGGCTGTATCTATAAATACGCCTACTCTTTGTTCTTTATGTTTTATTATCATAATATTTAAAAATTAAATTGTTTACTTGCCCCGTTGCGAATTTATTCTACATTGGGGTTAAAAATCGACCATACTCATAATAGCACTTTTTATCATTTAAGAATACAAACAAAAACCCCTCGTAAGAGGGATTTTTGTTTAAGCTTTTACTGTTTTTAGTGCTTTGTCGTATCTTTTCTTATCTTTTTTCTCTAAATTCTTTAAATGTCCACGTCTGTCGGCAACCATTTTTATAAGACCACGTCTTGAACTATTGTCTTTCTTGTGTTTTTTAAGGTGAGTAGCCAATTCGTCGATTTGTTTATTTAAAATAGAAATTTGAACCTCAGGACTTCCTGTGTCTGTATCATGAATCTGGCTCTTTTTTATAACATTTTGTTTTTTCTTTGTTGTTAACATATACATGCATAATAGCATATATTGATACAAAATGCAAGCTCGTTTATCTAGGTTACTTTATGCTACAATTATATTGTGCGACGCTTCAGCAAACTCAACATAAACACTACATGACAACAAAATTACAAGATTTAAAACGAGAATTCCTCGAACATATCGAAATCGAGAAAGGACGAGCTCTAAAAACAGTCGAAAACTACGATCACTACATCAGTAGATACTTTGAATTTTCAAAAGTAAAAAATCCAGAAGATATCACGGCCGAGTCTGTTCGAGAATTTCGTCTTTGGCTAAATAGGCAATCTATGGGAAACAATCGCGCCACAGGAAAAACTGTTTCAAGAAAAACTCAAAACTATTATATGATTGCTCTTCGTGTGTTTTTAAAATTCCTGACGCGTAGAAAAGTAAAATCAATGTCGGCAGAAGAAATCGACCTCGCAAAAATTCCTGAGCGTCATATCGATCTCATATCCCCTAGCGAACTCGAACGTTTACTCGCATCTTCCGAAGGAGATGATTTAAAATCACTTCGCGACAAATCAATCCTAGAACTCTTATTTTCTACAGGGCTTCGTGTATCAGAATTGTGCTCACTCACAAACGATATCGATTTTAGTGTAGGAGAATTTTCAATTCGCGGAAAAGGAGGCAAGATCCGTGTAGTTTTTATTTCAGAAAATGCACGCGAGACTTTAAAAAAATATTTATCAAAAAGAAAAGACATGTCCGACGCACTTTTTGTGCAAATAGGAAAAGAAACGGAAACAAAAAAAGAAATTCGCCCACTTACACGACGCTCAATCGAGCGCATAGTAAAGCAGTGCGCAATCAAAGCTGGAATTTCAAAAAAAGTCACACCCCATGTGATACGCCACTGCTTTGCTACTGATCTTCTTTCAAATGGTGCCGACATCAGAAGTGTGCAAATAATGCTCGGCCATGCAAACATAGCCACCACGCAAATATACACTCACGTAACCGACGCAAAACTCCGCGAAATCCACAAACAATTTCATAGTAAAAAATAAAAAAGCTCAAAGATTATTTGAGCTTTTAATTATTAATTTTTAAAAAATTACTTAAACAGCCATAGCGACAGTCGACATAGATTGTATTTTTTTAGCAATTTTTTTTGTAAGCAAAGAAGCCTTATCGTGCATTAGAATAGTATCAAGGGAGAAAACTGGAAGATCTTCTCTGACTGGACTCATTTTCGCAAGATATAAAATGGCCTCGATCTCTCCAAGAGAGTCTTTGTGGTGCATCTCACAAATTTTGTCAGCATTGACTATCGTGTCGTCACCAATCAAATCTTTATCAGACACTCGAATACTATCTGGTATCTTTTTGTAAATTTCTTCATCGATGTGAATCGATGGGAAAAGTATCACCCACGATGCTAAATTTTTAGAATGTCTAAAAACAAAGTAGTACAATTCTGGATTTTTTTGGTCCTGACAAATTGTCACCAAGATTTTTCTTTTTCGGTTTTTCATAATTGCAATGTATTTTATATAAACAATATCATAAATTAAATTGAGTGTACAGAAAAAAAAAAGAGCTCCGCATCGCGAAGCCCTTCCCAAATTCATTCAGTTTTTAAATAATAAATGAGGTAGTTCAAGTCTCATTTATTGCTGAATGTTCTCTAATAGTGCCATAGAAAAATCTGAAGAATGTGTCTGTTGTAAATACCCCCAGAAAAATACAGATAATCAAAGATCCAGATACTCTCTACTCGTGTATAATGATACATAGTATAAAAAAATCTGTCAAGCAAGCTATTTATATTTTTTTATTTCTGAATATTCTCTAGCTCTTGTTTTTTTAATTCTTGATATTTCTTAATAAACAAAACCCCAAAGTTTTTATCTGGTCTAATATAATTTTTCCAATTTGTATTATCTTTTAATTGCCTATCAGCATCTTGCCAAACATCCTCCCATGATATATCTTTGTTATCTAGCATGTTTTCATTTATAATTTTAAACAAAGGATCATTTACGAGCATTGTACCTGTACCCTTGGTTGATATTATTTGTGCTTCAGAGTTTTTTCTAAGTACTGATTCAGTATTTTTAAATCCACCACAAGAACCCAAGAATACTAATTCTGCTTTACTACTCATCGCATCTATTGTTTTTTCAGTATGATATGAGTGACCTCTGTGTACAATTATCTGTGGTTCGATTGATAATTTATCGATATCTTCATTCCCAGATTTATGATCTGGCTTATTTAAATACAACTCAATCTCTTTGTCATTTTCTTTCTTACTTAAAATAATATAACTATCGTAATTGTGCTCTGTCCAACCATTACCTATATAGCTATTACGCATATGCTCATAGCTTGCTTTACCGTCTTCGTCATCATAAAAGAAATATCGTTGAATATTTTTTCCATCCTCAAATAATTCTTGATTTGGAAAAGATAAGGGTGAAAATTCATATTTATTATCAATATTTTCAAACACAGAATCATTACTTGCACTTTTCCTTGTAGCAGCAATTATTTTCCAAAGGTCTTTGTTTTCTGTTTCATTTAGTTTTAATTTTATTTTATTTTCAATTTTTGAAATTAAAATTGAATCTTCAGTAGTATTTGTAAATTCAATCAAAGCAATAGCATTTTGTAACTTATCTGGAGAAACATCTTCAATAAGATATGATATTACGTCTATTTGTTCCTGACTTGAAAGCTGGCTGAATATTTCATTACTACGATTATAACTAATACTAGCCTCGAGGAAAATCGAAACATTTTTAAATTCATGCTGTTCAAAAACTTGATATAAAGTAGTTCCTTCTTTTTTAGTTTTTTCAAACAATCGATCTAAAATTCCATTATAACTTGAAGTAAAAATAAAAGAACTTGATTCTGTAATACATTGATATAAACCTTCTGCTGGAAAATTATCTAATATACGAAAACGAATTGAGGCTTCTTCATTATGATCATGATTAATACATTCAACAACCCTACTAAAAGCCCCACTTTCAAACATTTTCCTAGAAGCAATCTCTGCATATTTATCAAAAAGCTCTGGTGATATTTTATCTTTTTTTAATTCAAAAAAGTTTCCAGGATGCTCGTATGCCATTTTTGTAATTGCGATTTCTTCGTATTTTTTAAAAAGCTCTGGTGATATTTTATCTTTTGTTAAAAAAAACTCCCATGAGCTTAACGAGAGGCCACGAACTGCGTCTTCTTCGTATTTTTTAAAAAGCTCTGGTGATATTTTATCTTTTGAATTAAAAAATTTAGAATACCTAGTCTTAGCTAGGTTGGCGACTTCTTCTTCTTGTTTAATCAAATCTTCTCGAGTTGTATCAATTGGTAATTCTATTGTTGTTTTTTTAGAATCTTCTGCATTAATTATCTGAGCTTCTCCTTTCTGTGGGAGCAATGAAGCAGTCAAAAGACTAGCGCCAATTGCTATTTTTTTACTTTTTTGTTTTATTTTTTCAAGAAGCTTTTCAATTTTATTTTTTCTCTCATTTACTACTTCAGAGATTTCAATTTGAAGTGGTAATATTTCTTGATTAAACGCTTGAGCTTCTTCTGTGTCTATAGTATTCAACTTTTCAAAAGTTTTTGAAATATCAGAATTAATCATTTGAATCTCTTCTTCAAATACATCAAATGAGCTACTCATACTTCCTGATTCTAAAACTAATTCTTTCTCGGATTTTGAAATCTCTAAATCGGGTACCGATTTTTCAATATCTTTATGCTCTTTTATTTGTTCTGGATTCATATTATTTAATTAAATAGATTATTTATATCTTTTCGAATTTTTTCAATCTGTTTTTGTTTTGAATGCTCAAGACTTTTTTTAATAATTTCTTTTATTTTTGTATGTATTTTTTGCAGTTTATCTTGAAAATCATCATTTACAGATTGTATTTCCTTATTAATATCTTCTTGCATATTTTTATTATATTAGAAAAAAAACACTTTGTATATAGAATTATGTCGGAAATGAAGCTTGTTTCTTAAGTATGGTATAATGTATATATGAAAATAATCTCATGGAATACAAATGGAATACGCGCAACTATAAAAAATGGTGA
>CAZCDN010000016.1:0-9941 GCA_964497725.1 uncultured Candidatus Saccharibacteria bacterium
CGAATTAAAAAAGGTATGTTTAAAGAATTTGAAAATCTTCACAAAAATGGATTGTCTTATAAAAAAATGGATAAATTTGGATTAGAATATAAATACGGGGCTCAGTACTTAAAAAAAGAAATCAATAAAAAAGACTTTATAGAAAAATTGAATATAGATACTTGGCATTATGCAAAACGCCAAAAGACATGGTTTAAGCGAGACAAAAACACAATTTGGATAAATCCATTAAGTAA
Source organism: uncultured Candidatus Saccharibacteria bacterium (assembly GCA_964497725.1). Taxonomy (GTDB): domain Bacteria; phylum Patescibacteriota; class Minisyncoccia; order Phycocordibacterales; family UBA9973; genus UBA8515. Next base: position 237 of record CAZCDN010000016.1, read on the forward strand.
AAACGATATAAAAAATATCGATAAAAGAATAAAAGATTTTATAAAAAATTAAAATTACAGATATACGCCATGGCGTATATCTGTAAAATAAGATTTTTAAATATTATTCAGAAAATTTAATAAAATTGTTTTTTGTAAGCCAAGACCAAATCATGTCCGCAGAACGTCCTTCTTGTATTTCACCATTTTTTAATTTCTCAAAAATTTCTTCGGCAGAAAGAATTATTTGTTCTATATCGCCTTGTTCGTTTTCTTCTAATTCTTGATCTCCTATTTTTGAATTTTTAACTAAATAATAATACAAGTCCCATTCCACAGAAGATCCTGATTTAGATATGCCTATTTCTGAAAAATCACCTTCTAATAAACCGGCTTCTTCTCTTCCTTCTTTTTTGGCTGTCTCAAGAGCTTTTTCTGATATATTTATATTTTCTTTTCTTGATTTATTTAATTCCTCCAATGAATCAAAAACTTTTCCACCTGGTAATCTATAATCCCATCCACCAGCTTCTCTTCGAATTTCTTTTGTCATTAAAAGTGCTTTTTTATTATTTTTTTCACATTCAATTAAAAGTCGAACCCCAGGGGATCTTACAGCTGCTTCAAACATCACACCAGGTTTTCCTTCCCATCTTACAACTTCAAAAATATTGCCTTGGTATACAATTTCAAATTCTGGGTTCATTTTTAATTCTTTTTTATTTATATCTTCCATTTGCGGGCGGTGGAGGAATCGAACCCCCGCCAGATCTTTTGGAGAGATCTGTTCTACCACTAAACTAACCACCCGTATTTAGAGATTATACACTTTTTTGTATTATTTTCAATAAAAAAATACCCAGAGGGTATTTTTTTATTTTTTAGCTTCTTTGTGAACTGTGTTTACTTTACACCATTTACAAAATTTTTTAAGCTCTATTTTGCGAGTTACCAATTTCTTGTTTTTACTTGACCAGTAATTGATACGTTTACATTTAGAACAAGCTAATTTGAAAAGTCTATCTTGTGACATATATTTAAATTAGTAGGTAGTTATATTAAGTCAAAATCCTACTAGGATAAAATATATCACATATTATTCAAAAATACAAGAAAAAGTCTATCTAATTATCCTACTACTTAAATGACTATTTTAGGTAAAAATGGGCTTATTTTAGTCACCACTTCATAATTTATACTATTTATTTTTATAGCTATTGCTTCGGCTGTAATAGTATTTTTATCCATATTCCCTATTATTACGACTTCGTCTTCTGTATTTACATCTTTAATACCAGACACATCCACTACAAACATATTCATAGCTATACGTCCCAATATCTTTGCTTTTTTGCCTTTTATTAAAACTTCGCCATTGTTTGAAAGAGCTCTATTTAATCCATCAGCATACCCTTGTGGAATTACAGCTATCTTTGTATTTTTCTTTGTGATAAATGAAAGTCCATAACCAATGGAATGATTTGCTGGTAATGTTTTTATTTGAGCTATATGTGTGACCCATTTTAAAACTGGTAATAGATTTATTTTTTTCTTTAAAAGAAATTCAAGGTGATCACTTGGCCACAATCCATAAAGACCAATTCCAATACGCACAATACTGTGCAGATTGTTATTTTTTTCATAAATCATAGCACCCGATGTAGCTGAGATGTGTGTATGAATATCCTGAAAACCATTATTTTTAAATATCTCAACTGCTTTATGATATGTACTTATTTGCTTTTCAGCATAAGAAAAATTCATAGTATCTTCGATATTTGCAAAGTGGGAATACACACCATCGATAACCACATTTTTAAGATTTTTAATTTCTTTTATATAATTTTCTACTTGATTTGGCATTATGCCTTCCCTACCTAAACATGAATCGATAGCTATATGGACTTTTTGTTTTATCCCAAGCTTTTTTGCAGCATTATTGATTTTTAACAAGTGCTCAAAATCAAATGCCGACAATATACATCCGAGTTTTATGGCTTCATTGATATCATTCATACCGATATAGCCAAAGACTAAAATATCTTTTTTTGAAAAAGGTCGTATTCTGCGAAGCTCTTCTATACTATCTATTTGAAAATAATCTACATACGGATTTAAAATTTTTACACATTCTACATCCCCATGCCCATATGCATTTGATTTTATAACAGCAGCAACTTTAGTATTTTTACTTACAAAAGACTTGAATTCTTTCATATTGTTAATCAAATTACCTTTCGAGATTTCTATATAGGAAAGTGGTTGTTTTTTATTCATATAAGCTATTTTAGCACCATATTGAAAAAAAGAGAAAAATAATATATACTCTATAAACATGCGTCGGTGGTAGAGTGGTCAATTACAACAGACTGTAAATCTGTCGCCTTCGGGCTACGAAGGTTCAAATCCTTCCCGGCGCACAAAACAAAACAAACCCCCAAAGGGGTTTTTGTTTTGTGCGCCAGAGCAAACAAACTTCTTTGTTTGCGTGAAGGATTTGAAAGACTTTTCCGTGTTATTTATAACCGGAAAAGTACCTGCCGATGTAGTCGGCAAATCCTACTCATCTTCCCCTCTCCTAACCCACAAATAAAATTTCCCCTAGGACCGACCTAGGGGAAATTTTATTTCACTTTCACTTTCTTTTGATACGGAGATTTGATTTTATCTTTTTTCATCTCTATTAGAAGCTCATTGTTTTTAATTGTGACAAATACATTGTCACCTTTTTTCACACCTTTATTTATAATAAAGCTTGCTACTTGATTTAGAATTTTTGTCTGTATCAATCTATTTAGTGGTCTTGCTCCATAGTGCGGATCATAACCCTCTTTTGCAAGATGATCGAGCGCCTCATCTGAAACTTCCAATCCAATATTTTGTAGCATCAATCTTTCACGAACTACTTGTATTTTAATATCTACGATATGACGTATGACTTCTGGAGACAATACATCAAATACAATAGTCTCATCGATACGATTTAAAAATTCTGGACGGAAATGATCTTTCAAACTTCCAAGAATTTTTTCTTTTGTAATCTTATAATCTTGAACTTTATCATTATTTGAAAAACCAATACTTTCCATTTTTTGAATAAGATGTGATCCGATATTTGAAGTCATGATTATGATAGTATTTTTAAAATTTACTACACGTCCTTTTCCATCAGTCATACGACCTTCATCCAATACTTGTAAAAGAGTATTAAACACTTCGGGGTGCGCTTTTTCAATCTCATCAAAAAGTACTACTGAATATGGTCGATGTCTTACCGATTCTGTAAGCTGACCTGATTCATCATGCCCTACATATCCTGGAGGTGAACCCAATAGCTTAGACACGCTGTGTCGCTCCATATATTCACTCATATCCACTCTTATAAGAGCTTTGTCATCATTGAACATAAATGCGGCTAGGGCCTTTGTAAGCTCAGTTTTACCCACACCAGTAGGGCCTAGTAGCATAAATGAACCTATTGGCTTATTTGGATCTGATATACCAGCACGTGAACGACGAACTACATCACAAATCTTACTAATAGCTTCATCTTGGCCTACTACGCGCTTTTTGAGTTCTTGTTCCATATGCGCAAGCTTGTCTCTTTCTTCTTCGAGCATTTTTACAAGAGGTATACCTGTCCAGCGTGATACGACAAGAGCAATATCTTCAGCTGTAATTTCTTCTTTTAAAATTCTTCGTGATTTTTGAAGTTTTTTCAATTTTGCAATCTTTGTATTTAATTCTTTTTTAAGTTGAGGTATTGTCCCATATCGAATTTCTGCAGCCTTTGCAAGATCTGCTTTTATCTCAGCATTTTCACCTTCTACTCTCAAAGAATCCAATTCTTCTTTTAGGCTACGAATTTTTACAAGAATTTCTTTTTCATTTTTCCATTTCAATTCAAGCTCGTGAGTCTTCTCTTTCAAATTTGCTATTTCTTTTTCTATATCTTTTATGCGAGATTTTGTCTCTGCTTTTATTTTACTTGATTGAGAACTATTTTCGACTTCTTTTGACAATGCTTCTTTTTCAATTTCAAAACGCATTATTTTTCTATGCGCTTCTTCGAGTACTGGTGGCTTGTTTTCAAGAGAAATTTTTAATGCAGAAGAAGCCTCATCGATCAGGTCTACTGCCTTGTCTGGTAGAAAACGGTTTGTGATATATCGTGTACTCAAATTTACAGCAGTCAGTATTGCATCGTCTGTAATACGTACACCGTGAAAGATTTCATATTTTTCTTTTAGTCCACGAAGTATAGCAATAGTATCTTCGGGTGTAGGCTCTTCTACATACACAGGCTGAAAGCGTCGTGCAAGAGCTGGATCTTTTTCAATATGCTTTTGATATTCTTTCAAAGTTGTCGCGCCTACTGCTCGAAGCTCTCCACGAGCAAGTGCAGGCTTTAGCATATTTGACGCATCGAGTGATCCTTCTGCACTTCCTGCTCCTACAATAGTATGAATTTCATCTATAAATAAAATTATTTTTCCATCAGCTTTTTCAATTTCTTTCATTAGTCCACGAAGACGTTCTTCAAATTCACCTCTGTATTTTGTACCAGCAAGCAAAAGTCCAAGATCAAGAGATACTACTTCTTTATCTTTCAAAGATTCTGACACATCTCCTTTTGCAATTCTTTGTGCCAAGGCTTCTACTACAGCAGTCTTGCCTGTACCTGCTTCACCTATCAATATGGGATTATTTTTTGTACGGCGTGAAAGTATTTGCATTATGCGCATGATTTCAGTATCGCGACCTATTACAGGATCGAGCTTGTCTTCACGCGCAAGCTTTGTAAGATTGCGAGTAAATTTTGTAAGTAATCTTGGTTTTTTCTTTGATGGAGTATCGACAAAATTTTGCTCTTTAAATAATTCTAATACATTTAGTATTTGGTCTTTGTCGATTTTAAATTTCTTTAAGAGTTCTTTTGCTGGACTTTGTACTTTTAACAATACAAGGAATAAATGCTCTGTAGATACAAATTCATCTTTCATACTAGCAGCTTCTTTATTTGATTCTTCTATTACTTGAGCAAGATCGGGAGTGAGATAGATTTGATAAGAAGGAGAAACTGTATTTCTACTTTCTGGTTCTTCAATCATCTCGAGTGCATGATCTACTAAAAGCATAGAATCTATTTCCATTTTATCTAAAATAGAAATAATCAAAGAATCTTCTTGTATAAGAAGTGCTGTCAAAAGGTGCATTGAATTTACATGGTTTTGTCCACGCTCAATAGCGAGCTCGTGTGCTTTTCTGATTACTTCTTTTGCTTTAGTTGTAAAGTGATTAAATGGAGGCATATTTTTTAAAAGGATTATATAAATATATTGTAATACAAAAACTACTGAACGTCAACACTTGCTTCTTCTTGCTTGTTTTCACTTACAAAAGCATCTGCTTTACTTACTACTTGCATTATATATACAGAACCAACCTTGTTTACGATTTCTAAATTAAAATAATTTTTATCCAATACGACTTGATACACATTTAGATCAGATACGAGTGGTGCATCTACAAAAACTAATCCCGTATTTGATATGACTACAGCCTTCCCTATTTGCTTTCTAGTTTCAATCAATTTATTTTCGTCTGTAGACCTAGTCATTGAATACAATTCTACTAATGGTTTTTCGTCGCTTATATTTATACTATTTTTATTTTCTGTAGTTGTATTTTTTTGAGGAGCTTCTTCTACTGATACTTTTTCTATAGTTTGCTTAATTACTCTATTTATAGTCTGAGTCACAGTCGTCGGCTCTTGTTGCATCAAAGACACTACTGACACAGCAGTAGCGATTGATACCACAAAAGATATCAACAATACGAGAAGAACCATTTGGGTTTTATTTAAATCTTTTATATCCATATACTTATATTATAACATATTTTTATATTTCATTAATATTTTTTCCAAACTATTTATTGTGTAAAAAATATCTTTTTCTTTTGTATCCCTACCCAAAGAAAAACGCAAAGAATCTAGTATTTTATTAGACAAACTTTCTTTTCTTATAGCTTTTAATACATGCGATACACCTTCATCACCTGCACTACATGCACTCTTAGTAGACACCATGATCCCACGAGCATCGAGCTCGATCAATACAAGCTCGTTTGAAATTTTTTCAATTGAAATATTTATATTGTTTGGTAGTCTTTTTTCTTCATCACCATTTATCAAAATATTATATCCTGTATCACTACTCAGTATTTTTATTTTTTCAATAAAAAGATTTCTAAGTTTTTGAAGTCGTGCACATTCTTTGTCTTTCATTTCTTCTACGATTTCTAAAGCTCGCGCTACACCCATTATAGATTCCAGGTTTTCAGTCCCTGGTCGCAATCCCGACTCTTGTCCACCTCCTGTATAAAGTGGCTCGATATTTACTTTTCTTTTTTTATACAAGATACCAATACCCTTTGGTCCATATATCTTGGATCCATTAAAACTCATCATGTCTACACCGAGCTTTTCCATATTTTTAATAAATAAATAATTTATTGCTTGTGTAGCATCGGTATGGAAAAATGGATAATTTTTATTTTCTAAATTGAAAAAGTTTTGTTTTTTAAGCCGTCTGATTTCTCTTGCTACTTCTTCTATGTCTTGTATTGTACCTATTTCATTATTTGCATAACATACAGAAATTAGTATTGTATTTTCTTTTATGTTTTCTTTTAAATTTTTTATATCTAAAATACCATTTTCACCTACTTCTAAAAATGAAATCTCGGCAAGTCCTCTCTCTTTTAAAAGATTAAAATTTTCAATTACAGCTTTGTGCTCGATATTTGTAGTGATTATGTGTGGTAATGATTTTTTATCTTTATTATTTTTATGATAGTCATATACCGCTCCTTGTATGGCCAGAGATATACTTTCAGTAGCATTTCCTGTGAAAAATATTTCGTCTTGATGACAAGACATAATTTTGGCAATTTTTTGCCTAGCACTTGATATGTGATTACCAGAAACAACGCCCATACCATGTATGGCAGTAGGATTTGCAAAAAAATCTTTGTATTTACCTATCTCTTTCTGTACTTTTTTATCGACAGGTGTACTTGCTGCATAGTCCATATAGACTTTTTTCATTGAAAAATTCATATAAAAACTATACCATATATTGTAAAAAAAGCTTTATTGCTATATAATCTTTAGATGTCTATAAGTATAGAGCTAATCATAATATCGATATTGGCATTACTTGCTATATTTGAGCTTTTTTTAATTATAAGAGTTGAAAAGAGAATGAAAAAGCTTTTTATGGGTACAAATGCTCAAAATCTAGAAGAAGTGATAAATATACTCGGTCATCATGTGGAAAAACTGGAAAATGACAGAGATCAGATTTTCAAACATCTTAAAATAGTAGACAAAAAATTGTCACAAAGTGTACGCAATATTGAAACATTGCGCTTTAATCCTTTTGAAGAATCAGGAAGTAATCAAAGCTTTGCTATAGCAATGATGAACGATGAAGGCAACGGTGTCATACTTTCAAGCCTATACGCAAGAGATAGAATGAGTGTATTTGCAAAACAAATCACATCTGGAAAACCAAACCAAGACCTTACACAAGAAGAAAAAAAGGTTTTTGATAAAGCAAAAAATAATTAATAAATTTTAAAAAATACTATATGAATAATCAAGAAAAACAATCAAAGAAAACTTTGCGTGCTCCTGTAGTAGTAATCATGGGGCATGTAGACCATGGAAAATCTACACTTCTTGATTACATAAGAAAGACAAATATTGTCGATGGAGAAGCTGGTGGTATTACTCAGCATATATCAGCATATGAAGTAAAACACAAAGACGAAGCTCAAAATGAAAGAAAAATCACATTCCTCGATACTCCAGGACATGAAGCTTTTTCTAAAATGCGCGCACGCGGAGCACGTACTGCTGATGTAGCAATACTCGTAGTATCAGCAGAAGATGGAGTAAAAGCACAAACTACAGAAGCTTGGGAAACTATAATAAATAGCAAAATACCTTTCATAGTAGCTATAAATAAAATCGACAAGCCAAATGCAAATATTGATAAAACAAAAAATGATTTATTGGAAAAAGGTATATACCTCGAGGGACTCGGTGGTGATATATCATACGTGCCTATTTCTGCAAAGACAGGCGCAGGAGTAAATGATCTTTTAGATATGATACTTCTCGTATCTGACTTAGAAGAATTTACTGGAAATAAAGACACCAATGCAGAAGGAATAATCATAGAGTCTCATATGGATTCAAAGAGAGGAATATCAGCTACAGGAATTATTAAAAATGGGACTATAAAAAGTGGTATGTTTGTAGTAGCTGAAAATTCTATAGTGAGTACAAAGATGATGGAAAATTTCTTGGGTAAGAGTGTAAAAGAATTGTCTTTCTCTTCCCCTATCAAGCTTGCTGGCTTTGACAATGTTCCCGAAGCTGGTAGTGAATTTATAGCTTTTGATACAAAAAAAGAAGCTGAAGCTTATTTGAAAGATATCATGAGTACTAAAAAACAAGAATTTTATATAGAAAAAATAGATTCAAAAGCTACAATTCCTCTTACCATAAAAGCTGATGTGTCAGGAACCATCGAAGCTATACTTCGCGAAATAGAAAAAATGAATAATGAAAATATTTCATTCAACATTATAAATGCGAGCGTGGGTGTGATTGGTGAATCTGACTTGAAGCAAGCTATGATCAGTAAAGACAGTGTGATAGTAGGATTTAATACAAAGGTAGATAAAAACGCAAAAGACTTAAATGAGACATTGAAAATCGAAGTGTCGCTATTTGATGTGATATATGAACTCACCGATTATTTAAAGAAAATATTGGAAGACAGAAGACCAAGAGAAGAAGTGGAAGAAATACTCGGTACTATACGCATATTGAAAAAATTTAATGATATGAAAAACAAACAAGTAGCTGGCGGTAAAGTACTCACAGGAAAAATAAGTGAAAATTCTATAATCAAAATTCTTCGTCGTGATGAAGAAATTGGCCGTGGAAAAATATCTGGAGTACAACAAGGAAAAATAAAAGCTACTGAAGTACTTGAAGGATATGAATGTGGGATATTATTAGAATCAAAGATAGAAGTAGCTACAGGAGATGTATTGCAAGCCTTTACTACATCTATAAAATAAAATTATGTCTGAATATAGAGATGAAAAAATTGAAAATAGGATTAAAGAATTAGCTGCAAGCTATATAGAAAGAGAAGCTCAAAATACTTCTTTGATTACTGTGACTCGTGTAGTCCTAGAAGGAAGAAATAGATATGCAAAGATTATGATAAGTGTATTGCCAAGAGAAAAAGAAAATGCTGCTTATGGTTTTATAAAAAGAAATCTTGGAGATATGCGCAAATTTGTGCAAAGTAATTTAAAAATCAAACCTATCCCCTATTTAGATGTAGAAATTGATGAAGGAGAAAAGAATCGACAAAGAATAGATGAGCTTCTCATCGAAGATAAAAATAGAGAGTAATCTATTACCCAATTAATATGTGGGCGGGAATCGGCTATTACTTAGCCGGGTAATTTTCCACCTCGCAAAGCTCGTACGGAAAATTCTTTCGATTCCCGGACACAAGCAAAGAAGTTTGCTTGTTACCCGCTTGAGGCGTGGGCGGGAATCGGCTATTACTTAGCCAGGTAATTTTCCACCTCGCAAAGCTCGTACGGAAAATTCTTTCGATTCCCGGACAC
>CAZCDN010000016.1:10041-10143 GCA_964497725.1 uncultured Candidatus Saccharibacteria bacterium
AAGCAAAGAAGTTTGCTTGTTACCCGCTTGAGGCGTGGGCGGGAATCGAACCCGCGCATGTCGGTTTTGCAGACCGAAGCGTTACCACTTCGCCACCACGCC
>CAZCDN010000017.1:0-10031 GCA_964497725.1 uncultured Candidatus Saccharibacteria bacterium
TTTCCTTCTCTTGAAATATTTAAAATAATTCCCATTGATGCTATTGCTATCATGAGAGCTGTTCCTCCATGCGACATAAATACAAGAGGCACACCTGTGAGTGGAAATACTCCAGTAATAGATGCAATGTTCATAAATACTTGTGCGATAAATAATGTAATAATTCCAACTACGAGTAGCTTGCTAAATGAATCCGGTGCTCTATATGCAATTCGGTATCCGCGAAATGTGAATGCTAAGAACAATATAATAATAAGTGTACTACCAATAAAGCCGAGCTCTTCACCAATGACTGCAAAGATTGAATCCCCTTGTGGTTCTGGAAGATAGGAAAACTTCTGTATACTCTGCCCCAGACCCCTTCCTGTGACTCCACCTGAGCCTATAGCAATGAGAGATTGCTGAAGTTGATATGATGCACCACTTGGGTCATGTGACGGGTCTACAAAGGTTTTTATGCGTGATCTTAGATATGGCTTGTATACGATAAGAAGTCCAAAACATATGATACTAATTAAGAAAATACCGGCTATATATTTCCAGGGCATACCAGAAACAAAAAGCATTACCATTGATGTGGTCACGATCAATATTACACTTTTAGTATCAGGCTGTTTTAGTAGAACTATACCAATAATTCCTATCAATACTGCAAGTGGTAGTATGCTAAATTTTACATCTCGCACTTTTGATTTTACCCAAGAAAGCCACGCTGCAAAATATATAATAAAACCAATCTTTAAAAATTCTACAGGTTGAAAAGATATACCCAGTATACTGATCCATCTTTTTGCTCCACCATGAGAAAATCCAAGTCCAGGTACAAATACTAGTGCGGTAAGTACTATTGTAGATAAAAATATAAATAAAGAATACTGACGCCAGAATTTATAAGGAATTTTTAATGTAAAATAAAAAGCGACAACTCCGCCAAGTAGGCCAAGTAAAAATTGACTCATTAGGACTCCGTAAAATTTGGTTTCATTTTTACCATAAATTCCAAGAGAAGAAGATGTAAACATTACAATACCTATAAATACAATTATGATTACAATCCATAAAAATATATTGTCCATTTTTCTTTCTTTCATATTTTTATTGCAAGATTGCGAGTATTACACCGATAATAGAAGTAATGATACTGATAATCCAGTATCGCATTGTGACTTTATATTTTGGCCAACCAATTGCTTCAAAGTGATGATGTAGTGGTGCTACGCGAAATACTCTTTTTCCACCACGAAGTTTTTTTGAAGTCATTTGTATGATGTCGGAAAGTGATGTGACAAAAAGAGGAAATGCAATCACTGGTAATAGTAATACCGTATTTGTAAGAAAAGCTATGACCGATATAGTGACAGTAAGTCCTATCATTCCAGATTCACCCATATAAAAACGTGCAGGCGGGATATTGAACCACAGGAATGCAAGTATTCCAGACGCTACGACTGCACAAAAGGCTGCTAGATTTACTTGGCCGTTGAAAAATGCAATTACTGTATAGGCTACAAAAATACTAGCCATTACCCCACCCGAAAGACCATCAATACCATCAATTACACTAGATGAAAATACAGCGAGTGTGACAATTATAAAAAATGGAATAAAAAGTACTCCTAAAAACATTGTTCCCATAAATGGTATATATACAGAAGTCATTCCAAGTTTAAAATAAAACCATAAAGCAAGTAGAAGTCCGATTATCAGTATGGTAGCAAATTTTATATATCTTAGTATTATAGGATCTCCACTTAAATTTCTAAAACCATAAATTTGTATAAAATCATCAAACAGTCCAAACATAGAAGCAAATACTAATGCAAAAAACGGAAGCAATGTCTCACTTCGAGACATAAAGTTTAGTCGAGTAAATACTTCTTTGTCTAAAAAGAAAGATAATATGATTACTATAAAAAGTGTAAAAATTACAGATAGCCATATGATCATACCTCCGGTGCGAGGTGTACTCAATTCTTCTATCCCATTTATTTTTTGAAAATCTTTTTCATCTGTCACACTACTCCTTGAAGTTTTTCTCCAGAGTTTGTATTTATAAAAATAGTGAGTAAGTACAGGTGTCATAAGGACGCCACATACGAAGCTAATTATTGCAGGTATAAAAATTTTAATTGCATTATTCATCTTTGTTTTCTTTTTCTAGTGTAGAATTTAATTTATTTAATACTTCTTCATAATTTGGTAGCATATTTATATTTTCTACACCCATATACTGCAATAATTCTAATGTGGGTTCGTAAATGTATCTCCTACTATCATTTTTGTCGGTAGTTTTTTGTATTAATCCTCGAACCAATAAATTTCTGAGTATAAAGCTTGAATTTACTCCACGCACATAATCTATCTCACTACGCGTCACGCCATTTTTCTTTCCTTCAGAATCTGATTTTTTGTACAATATGATAGATAGTGTCTCAAGCATAGCTTTAGATAAATCTTTTGTGACTTCATCTTTTCTTATATCCTCTATTATGTTCCCCATTTGTGGATGTGTGCCAAGTATAAACTCATCATTGTTTTCTACGATCACAAGACCGGTATTTTGTCTTTCTATCTTTAAATTTTCTAATGCATTTCGAATAGAACTTTCTTCTTCTTTTAATAATTCAGAAATTTTTGAAATATGGAGTGGTTCACCTTTATAAAAAAGCAAAGCTTCTATCTTTGATTCTAGTCTTATTTCTGTATTTGTATTTTCTATTTCATTATCCATTGTTTTCTGTAATTTGATTTTCTTCTAATTTACTCATTGTAATATCTTCAAAATTATTATTTTGTATAACTTCTATTATACCCTCTCTTACTAATTCTAGCATAGCTAAAAAAGAAACGATAATAGTGACACGTACTTCTTTTTCATTCATATCATTTCCAACCTTCGAAAACTCTCTAAATGATGTATTTAGTGAGCTTTGAATTCTTTCTGTAAGATTCCCTATCATCTCGTCGATACTAATCACTTTTTTTACTTCTATTTCAGGTAGAACTTCTTTTTCTTTTGGTATATTTTGAATTACATTATTTATAGATTCAAAAATATTTGAAATTGTGATTTGTGGATCAGGACTAAATACTGGATCGTTATATTTTCTTTCGGGTGCAGGATAAATTATATTTACACCAAATTGATTTTTAATATCCAAACTAATGTCTTTTATTATTTTGTATATCTGCAATCTTTTTTCCAAGTCTTCAATTTTACCAGTCTCTTCATCTGTAAGATCAAGGTTTGGCAATAAAGATTTTGATTTTATTAAAATGAGTGTGGCTGCAATGACAATAAAATAAGAAATATTTGAAATTCTCTCATTTGCATCAGTGTTTTCAATTTGTTTTATATATGCTATGTAATCACTAGTAACCTCAGATAAAGAAATTTCATTTACAAACAGTTTCCGACTTTCAATAAGTGACAATAGTAAATCCAAAGGTCCTTCAAAGGTCTCGGTTTTTATTTTATATGAAAATGTATTTTCTTCTGTCATTAAGACTTTATTTTATTAGCGACATTTTGTAGCCAAGTATCATCTGCTTTTTTATAATCGTGACTAGAAATATATCCTTCGTATTTATCAAAAAATTTATCTGGACCACCTATACGTTGCTCCCATTTATCTCCTTTTGTTCCATGCATTGGAAAAAGTTTTGCGTGAATATGATTTACTCCAAAGCCTTCAAAAATCATACCTGTGCGTCCTACATCATCGAGTTTTTCATCGAGTAATTTCCCTACTTTTTTTGTAGCGAGTACTAAATCAGAAAGGATATTATCAGATAAATCAAAAGCATAGCTGTCATGATGGTCTTTTGTGACTACCACACTAAAACCTTCTGTGTTTGGAAAAATACTCAAAAAAGCTAGGTGCTTATCATCCTCCCAAATTTTATAACAAGGTGCTTCACCTTTTACAATTTTACAAAAAATACAGTCTTCCATATTATTCAGAAAGTCTTTTATCGATACGATTAATATCTCTCGGGAAAAGAGTTGCTTCTTTTATATTTGCAATATTTAGAAAACGAGCAGTCAATCTCTCTAGTCCCATACCAAGACCTCCATGAGGTGGTAAACCGTATTTAAATGCTTGAAGATAAAAACTGAATTTCTCGGGATCAAGACCTTTCCATTTCATTTTTTCTACTAGTTCTTCATAGCGATGCTCTCTTTGTGCTCCAGAGATTAATTCTAAACCTTTGAATAATAAGTCGTAGCATTTTGTACGCCCTTCAATACTTGGATCATCCATTGAATAAAATGGTCTTTTTGTTCTTGGATAGTTTGTAATAAATATAAAATCTGAATTAAGATTATTTTTTGCATATTCACAAAGCCATCTTTCATGTTCTGGATCTAAATCATTTTCTTTTGTGCAGTCTACTCCAGTTTCTTTTGTAATCAATTCTTGGGCTTCAGATAATTTCATACTCGGAAACATTTCATTTTCAGGAATTAATGGAAATTCTGCACCCAAAAGTTCAAATTCTTTTGTGCAATGTTTTTTTAATTCATCTGTAATATATCTAAGCAATCTACTCTCCATTAGCATTACGTCTTCTGGTCCATCAATAAATCCCATTTCTAAATCGAGAGATGTGTATTCATTTAAGTGTCTTGTTGTTGCGTGTTTTTCTGCACGAAATACATTTGTGATTGTATACACACGTTCAAATACTCCTACAAGCATTTGTTTGTATAGTTGTGGACTTGTAGCAAGATAAGCCGTCTTATCATAAAAATAATCAAATTTAAAAACCTCTGTTCCGCCTTCTGCATCTCCCCCTACTATGGCAGGAGCTCTAAATTCAGTAAAATTTTCTTTATTTAAAAATTCACGAAATGAATTCAATATTACATTTTGAACTTTAAAAATAGCTTGCTCTCTCGGACGTCTTAAGGTTAAAGGTCTATAATCTAAAAGCGTATCAAGGTTTAGGTCTGCATCAGAAGCAAAGGGTAATTCTTTTGCTTGACTTAGTACCTCAATACCCAAGACTTCAAGCTCGATGTCACCATTTACTACTCCTTCTTTTATATTTCTTTCAGGCCTCTTGTTTACCTTTCCTGTAATTTTTAGCACCCATTCAGGACGCATTTCTTTTGCAGTTTCAATAACTTCACTTCCAGGCAAGACTACACATTGGACTTTTCCTGTCATATCTCTCATATCCATAAAAACCATTTTTCCTTGATCGCGACGCACGTCTACCCAGCCAGCAATAACAACCTCACTATCAATTTTAGTATTTAAATCTTTTATATATATTCTATTTGTCATTATTATAATTTACCACAAAATAAGGTTTTTGAAAATTGTTTTCTAATCCCCTATCATTTCTACTGTTATGTAAAACCAAATAAATATTATCAATACGAGAATAAACCATTTTATATTGTGCATATACTATTCTACTCCTTGAGATATGATCTCATAAGGAATTGATATGATTGTGACTATTGCTGTAAAAATCCAGTAAAAAGGAGCAAAGCATATGTATATGACTTTGTCTTTTTTCCACATAGGCATATACCATTGGTGAAGTTTTAAAAACATAGCATTAAAAGGCACATATATGATGCCTAGTATTACTGTCAAAAGTCTTTTTATCCAAATCATATCAGTACAATTTTACTCCGACTTTATTTCTAAAATCTTGTATTCTTGGTAATAGCACTTCTCTCATTTTTTCTCCACCTTCTTTTAGTATAGATAAAACTTTTTCTGGATTATTTTCATATTCACGCCTTTTTTCTCGCATTGGTGAAATAAAATTTATGATGTCATTTAAAAGCATATCTTTGGCTTCTTTGTATCCAAGTCTACCATTTTCATATCTTGCTCGTAAATTTTGTATTTGTTCTTCATTTAAAAACAATTTGTGAATTAAAAAGATATTGCATTCATCAGGATTTTTTTTCTCGTCTGGTGATTTTGAATCAGTCACCACACCCATGACAGCTTTTTTGATTTCTTCGTCTGTTCCAAATAGTGGAATTGTATTTCCATAGCTTTTACTCATTTTTCTACCATCAGTTCCGGGTACTATTGCTACTTCTTTTAGTATAATTGGTTCTGGAAGTTTAAATGTCTCACCAAAAATATTGTTGAACTTTTGTGCAGTATCTCGCGCATATTCTACGTGCTGTTTTTGGTCTGATCCTACTGGCACAACATCAGCATCTTGGATTAAAATATCGGAAGCCATGAGCATTGGATAGGTAAAAAGACCGGCAGTCACCTCTTTTGCTTTTTGATTTGCATCTTTATAGCTAGTCGCTCTTTCTAAAAATGGCATTGTAGTAATACAATTGAAATACCATGTAAGTTCAGCTAGTTCTGATATATCTGATTGTTTGAATAAAACTATTTTATTAGGATCAAGTCCACAAGCAAGATAATCCATAGCTACGTTGATTATCATCTCAGATAGTTTCTCTTTGTTTTGTACTGTCGTAATAGCATGAAAATCAGCTATAAAAATCCTACTATCGTATTGGTTTTGTAAATCCACAAATTGTCTTATAGCACCAAAATAGTTCCCTATATGTATTGTGCCAGAAGGCTGAATTCCTGAAAGTAAAATTTTCTTTTTTTCCATAGGCATATTATATCAAATACCTCAATTTTATGCACATAATATACACATAGTTATCATATTTTAGGAATTTGGTATATTTTTATATGTGATAGAATATATCTATGGCCGACAGAAAAACACAATTAAGAATACCTCCACAAAGCTTGGACTCTGAAAAAGCAGTCCTTGGTTCTGTGATGCTTCGAGCAAATGCAATACACGAAATCTCAGATATGGTCACTCCTGATTCATTTTATGCCGCAAAGCACGCGCACGTATACAATGTAATGCTTGAATTGTCTGCAAAAAGTGAACCTATCGATTTACTCACAGTAAGTCAAAAACTCAGTGAAAAAAAATTATTGGAATCAATCGGAGGTACTCCATACCTTACAGAGCTTACTGACTCAGTTCCGGCTGCTACAAATATAAGATACTATGCTGACTTGGTTTCAAAAAAAGAATTGTTGCGTAGTATTATCGAAGCAGGAAACGATATTTCTGAATTAGGATTTAAAGAAGACACTGAAGATGTATTTGATACTTTAAATGAAGCTGAAAAAAGAATGATGAGTATTTCAAATCCTAGTCGTGGAAAAGCTTATGCTTCTTTAAAAGATACACTGCCCGAAGCTTGGGAGCGCTTGGAAAAACTTCATGAATCAAAAGGAGAGATTCGAGGTGTGCCTACTGGTTTTGCAAGTTTGGATGCATACTTGTCGGGTCTTCAAAAATCTGACCTTATTATACTCGCAGCACGTCCTTCTATGGGAAAGACGACACTTGCTCTCGATATTGCGCGCCAAGCAGCATCAAAAAATAGTATACCAACTGTGATTTTTTCATTAGAAATGAGCGCTCAGCAATTAGTAGACAGAATGCTTGCTGCTGAATCACGTGTAAATGCTTGGAATTTACGAACTGGAAATTTAAAGACTGAAAGTGAATTTACAAAAATTCGAGATTCTCTCGATCTACTTTCAAAAGCACCTATATTTATAGACGACCAAGCAGGAAATTCTATCGGAAAAATGCGTAGCGTATGTAGACGTATACAGACTGAGCACGGCATTGGATTGATAGTCATCGATTACTTACAGCTTATGTCCACATCTAAAAACTATGATTCAATGGTAAACCAGGTTACAGAAATTTCAAGATCTTTGAAAGCTCTCGCAAAAGAATTTGACGTACCAGTACTTGCTCTTTCACAGCTATCTCGTGCCGTAGAATCTCGTGGTGGAAGACCAAGATTGTCAGATCTTCGTGATTCTGGTTCTATTGAGCAAGATGCTGACGTAGTAATGTTTATACATAGAGAAGATAAAGGTAAAGATGAAAGTGAAAAGACAAACATTGCAGAAATACTTATCGAAAAACACAGAAATGGACCAGTCGGAAAAGTAGATCTTTACTTTGATGAAAAGACTACTACATTTATGAATATGGAACAAAGCGACTACCAAGACTTTGCTCCAAAACAAGGAGGCATATCATCTACCCTCGATTCTTTTTAAATTATGGATCAAATACAAATTTTAGCTGAAAAGTTTAAAGAGTTTCCTGGTATTGGCGAAAGACAAGCCAAGCGTTTTGTGTATTTCTTGCTTCATAAAAATCCTACTTTTGTAAAATCACTTGGGGATGAAATTCTAAAAATTAAAAATAGTATTACTCAATGCCCGTCTTGTTTTATTTTTTTTCAAAAAGGAAACAATGTATTGTGTAGTGTATGTAGTAATGAAAAAACGGACCACTCTTCCCTCTTGATTGTAGAAAAAGATGCAGATTATTTAAATATTCAAAAAAGTAAAGTCTACAAAGGTATGTATTTTGTATTAGGTGCTCTTGTGCCAATTGTGGATAAGCAAACTCTTTCTTTTGTTCGCACAAAAGAACTAATTAAGATTATAGAAGATAGAATTAAAAATAATAACTTAAATGAAGTTGTGATAGCTTTAGCGCTTTCTCCTCAAGGTGAACATACCGATATGTATATCAGAGAATTACTTTCAAAAATAAATGGTATAGAAAATGTAAAAATATCGAGTCTTGGACGAGGTCTTTCTACTGGTAGTGAATTGGAATACGCAGATGGTGATACAATAAAAAATGCGATTATAAATCGTAATTAAAAAATTGTATTATAAAAAATAAAACTCTAGATAATATCTAGAGTTTTATTTGATTGCTGAGATTTTTACTTCTATAAAAGGTTGGCGGTGGCCATTTTTCTTCAAGTATCTACTTTTAGCTTTGTATTTTACTACTTTTACAGTCTTATTTCTTCCAAGTTTTTGAAACAAAGCTTCTACTTTTGCTCCATCTATGTATGGCATACCGATAGTTGTGTCTTTTCCGTTGTCTACAAGCATTACTTTATCGAAAGTTATTTTATCACCAGCAGTAAAGTCACCGTCTAGTTTTTCCACCTTCAATACGTCGCCAACTGCGACTTTATACTGTTTTCCACCTGTTTGTATTACTGCAAATTCCATAGAAACTATAATACACAAAAACAGGATAAAAAGCAAGCTTTTTTATGATATAATATCTTTATGAATTTAAGGATATATAATACTCTCAAAAGAGAGATAGAGACTTTTAAGCCACAAGACCCTACCAAGGTCAGCTTGTATACTTGTGGGCCTACTGTATATGACTATGCTCATATAGGTAATTTTCGGGCTTATATATTTGGAGATATGCTTAAGAGGTATTTATCCTATCTTGGATATGGTGTAAATCATATTATGAATATCACAGATATAGACGATAAGACAATTAAAAATTCAATAGAAAAAGGTCAGAGCTTAAAAGAATTTACCGAATTCTATACACAAGCTTTTTTTGCTGATCGTGACAAGGTAAATATATTGCCTGCCTCAAAATATACAAATGCTACTGAATATATAAAAGAAATGCTTTTAATGATAGATAAATTAGTAAAAGAAAATTATGCATATATAGAAAAAGATGGATCTGTATATTTTGATATTAAAAAAGCAAACAATTATGGAAAACTCTCTCATTTTAAGATTGAAGAATTGAAAGAAAATGCCGAAGGACGAATTAAAAAAGATGAATATGATAAAGAAAATGCACAAGACTTTGCTCTTTGGAAAGCGTATGATATTTCTGATGGTGATATTTTCTGGAATCCAAATGAATACTTGGGATCTGATACTAAAATTTCGAAAGGTCGTCCGGGTTGGCATATTGAATGTTCAGCTATGAGTATTGCAAATTTAGGTGAAAGTATTGATATTCACACTGGTGGAGTCGACAATATATTTCCTCATCATGAAAATGAAATAGCTCAATCAGAATCTTTTACAGGAAAAACTTTCTCTAAATATTGGATGCACAATGAGCACCTTTTAGTAGATGGTAAAAAAATGGCAAAATCATCAGGTAATTTTTATACACTTCGAGAT
>CAZCDN010000018.1:0-9765 GCA_964497725.1 uncultured Candidatus Saccharibacteria bacterium
GCATTAACAGAACTAGTAAATCCAAAAAACAACATTAGGGATAATAATGATATGATTGATTTTAATCTAATATTTTTCATATGTATATTATATAGTAAAGATAGAAAATAAAAAAGTCCCCTAATGGGGATTTTTTTATTTTCTATTTCTTTTCTTGTTTTGTAGTTTTTGTAGGAGTACCTTCTTTTTCTTCTTGTGCTTTCAATTTCTCTTCTTCAAGTCTTGCCTTTTCCATTTCTTTTTTCCAAACTTCAATTTCAGGTATTTTTGATTCTATTTCTTCTATAGATTGAAGACCTGTATAAATCTTTCCATTTACAACTACAGCTGGTAGATCATTTGGTATTTTATATATAGAAATCATTGTCTTTATAGCCGATAGATCAAGATTATAATCAAATGAATACACACGGAGCTTTGGATAAGTCTCTCTCATTTTTGTAAGAGCAAAACTTTGCTTTGCACAATCTGCACAAGTATCATCTCCATAGAAATAAAGGACAAATACAGATTTCTCTCCACAGCGCTCAGTAATTTTTCTCATCAATAAATAATCTTTTATTTGAAGTAATGAGTAAGACTTTTTAAGGTTTATCACATCAGTATTTTTTGTACCGATATTGTCTTCACTATAAGTTATTTTTTCCGCAATAGTATTCAGCTCACTAGAAAGTACAGTATTTGATATATCTTTACAAGACAAATCTTGAAGTAAAGAAAACTGAACTTCTGAAGAAATAAGGTCGATTGATATATTGTTTTCGATATTTTTTAATTGGTTGATTTTCTTACCAGTAAAATAGCTCGACAAAAAAGAAGCTATCCCAAAAAGTCCTAGTGTGATAATAAAAACTATTAAATATTTTTTCCAATCTATTTGATTATTCATTTTTTATATTTTATTTATTATTAATTTATGATTCTCTTTCCAAAACCCAACTCGATTCTTTGGACATAAAAGCATTATAAAATGATTTTATGAGCCAAAAAGGAGCGATAAACGGATATATCAACAAGAAATATATAATCTTTAAAGAAAAAGCATTCTTGTAATTTGATATATTTCTTCCAAATATAATTGCGGTAATAATCAGCAAGTATATTATGATTGAAGAAAATAGGAAAATTTGTGTATTCAAGAAAAACCAATCAAAATTTAAACCTATACTACTATCAAATCCTACTGATTGAATCTTTATAATCTTATCATAAATGTATTTAAATATACTACCTATAGTAAAAAAGAATAGTACTATTGCGCCCAAAATAGAAATAAAACCTGAAGGCAATGTAAACCAAGATACATTACCATATTCCTTTTTGAAAAATAGACGCTTATAATCAAAAGCATTTTTTATAAATCCATAGATCCAGCGTATTCTTTGTCGAAACAATTTTGGCACAGTCCCAGGAGTCATTGTGTATACATATGCATCATGACAATGATCGATACGATATCCGTTCTCTTGCATGCGCAAAGCTATCTCTTGGTCTTCAGTATTGTGAGCTTTTCTATAAGGACCCAAATCATCAAAAACTTTTTTTCTAAATATAGAAAAAGGTCCTGGAGTCACATGAATACCACCAATAAAACCGAGCATTTTTTTAATATATATAGCCATATCGTACTCTATTTGTTGGGCATATTGAATCATATTTTTAGGCTCATAAACCAATATGGAAGGTACTACAGCCATCAATTCTTCATCATTTTCAAAATAGCCCATAAGTCTTTTGAGTGCTTCTGTATGCACAAGTGAATCTGAGTCTAAACATCCAAAAAATTCAGAGTCAGTATTTTCTAATGCCAAATTTAAACAAGTATGCTTTCCTCCATTTTTCTTGTCAAAAACAAAAATATTTTTTTTATTTTCAAAAGTCTTTAAAATATTTAAAGTGTTATCAGTAGAACCATCATTGATCAAAAATATTTTTAATTTATGCTTTGGATAATTTAGTGACAAAAGTGAATTTACTGTCTTTGCAATAGTTTCTTCTTCATTAAAGCATGGTACTACAATAGTGACAGTTCTATACGTTTTTAAATCAAAATTTGGAGAATAATATTTTATCTTTTTTCTATTTTCGAAGTAAGTTATCAAAAAAAAGACCTGTGTATATATGGCCAAAAAAGACATTGGGTATAGTATATATAGATAGAAATTTCCCATATAATCCTTATATTATATCACAATTTCATAAAATTTGCAAATCTGAAGCCCTCTTTATTTTTGTATAAATACTACCCATTTTTCAATATATCGAGTATGTCGTCTATGTATACCCTGTCATTTGAGAGCTTTGGTATTTTATGCTGACCACCCAATTTTTCTCTTTTTTTCATCCATTTATAAAAAGTGCCTTCTGGTGCAATATGAAAAATTGGTTTACCGAGTATCATATCTCCTTTTCTCTTTGCTTCATAATCAGAATTCATCTCTTTTATATTTTCATCTACAAGTGTAAAAAATTTATCTTTATCATTTGGAGCTTCTATGAATTCTACAATCCATTCGTGACGACCACTTTTATTTTCATTCATAAATTGTGGACCCACGGTAAATGATTTTATTACTGCATTGGTTTCTTCGCAAGCATTATGTATTGCCTGAACGGCATTTTCGACTATGACTTCTTCTCCGAAAGTATTTATAAAATGCTTTGTCCTTCCGGTAATTTTTATTCTAAATGGTTTTAAGCTTGTAAACTTTATAGTATCGCCGATAATATATCTCATCAATCCCCCATTTGTAGATATGACCATTGCATAATTTTTATCAAGCTTAACTTTTTCTAATGTCACAGCATACTGATTGTTTGTACCAAATACATCCATTGGTATGAATTCATAAAATATTCCCACATCGAGTAAAAGTAGCATCTCACCAGGAAGACTGTAGTCATCTTGTACAGCAAAAAAACCTTCCGTCGCATTGTAGACTTCGACATAGTTTATTTCTTTACCGACGATAAGATTAGAAAATATTGATTTATATGGAAGAAAAGAAACTGCACCGTGAAAAAAAACTTCAAGGTCTGGCCAAATATCAAAAATTGAATTTGTATTATTTTTCTTTAAAATCTTTTCTAATAAAATGACGACCCAAGTAGGCGTACCATATATACTTGCCACATTGTATGTATTGGCTTTTTCGACAATCAATCTTGCTTTCTCTTCCCAATCGGGCAATAGTGCTATTTCTCTTTCTGGCACACGAATAGAGTACATCCATTTTGGTGAATTTTTAAACAATACAGCCGACACATCACCCGCTTTTACATTAGAACCATTAATAACAGGAGAAAGACTACCCGCAATAAAAAGGGATTGACCTTGAAGTATTTTTGAATTTGGAAAATTCTTTAAGTACAAAGATACTGCGTGTTTACCACCTTTAAAATGACAATCTTTGAGTGACTCTTTTGATACTGGTATAAATTTACTTTTATTGTTTGTAGTACCCGATGATTTTGCAAACCATTCTGTATTTCCAGGCCACAGTATATCTTTTTCTCCTTTCATCATTTTTTCTATATATGGAAAAATATCTTCATAAGTAGAAAGCGGTACTTTTTTTTGAAAGTCTTCAATACTTTTTATATTTTTATAATCATATTTTTTACCCCAAAGTGTATCTTTAGTTTTTTTTATTAAATAAGAAAAAACACCCTCTTGAACTTCAAAAGGTTTATCTATAAAATATACTATTCTTCTAAATCTGGCACGAAAATACGAACCAAAAACACTACCGATCACTCGTTTTGACATATTTTAATTATATATGATACAATTCAAATATGGAAGATCAAACAAATAAAATTTCAACACCTATGGCCATAGTAGCTGCAGGTTTTTTGATAATGATTGGTTTATTTATAAATAAATTACCAGCCCCAAATACGAATATAGACGTAAAGACAAATAATAATACAGAAGAATTATCTCTCGATCCAGTATCAAAAGATGATCACATAAGAAACAATTCAAAAAATACAAAAGTGGTAGTCATAGAATATTCTGATACCGAATGTCCATTCTGTAAAAGTTTTCACAATATAATGCTACAAACTATAAGTAAATATGGTGATAAAGTATCTTGGGTATACAGACATTTTCCTCTCGATTCACTACACACAAAAGCAAGAAAAGAAGCTGAGGCTACAGAATGTGCAAACAAGCTCGGTGGTAATGATGCGTTTTGGAAATACCTTGATATGATTTTTGAATCGACACCATCAAACGATGGATTAGATACTGCCTTACTTCCGATCTTTGCTGAAAGAATTGGTTTAAATGTATCTGATTTTAATCAATGTCTATCTAGTGGAGAATTTGCAGACAAAGTTCAAGCTGATTTTGAAAGTGGAGTAAGAGCAGGAGTCACAGGTACACCATTTTCAGTAATCATATCAGAAGACGGAACTCAAACACCCTTAAATGGCGCAAACGATGTAGAGTTATTTAAAACTCTCGATAGATTACTAAAATAAAATATCTAAGTATTGACATCTTACAATTAAAAAATCCTAAGCACTACTTAGGATTTTTTTACACTCTTCTACCCATATCTACCCATACCCGGTATGGGTAGATTTATTTATTGTAATTTAAAAAATCATCTATCTCTTTTTCAAAATCTTTTACAGTTTGAAAATATTCAGGAAATGCTTTTTTATTCAATATCTTTCCTTCAGGTCTTTCGATACCCTTATAATCAGTAAAACTAGAATATTTATATTTATTTAAATATTCTTTTACTTTTTCCATTTTTTTTATTCCAACGTCCTTCCAATCAGCCTGGATTATCTTTACTATGTTCAAATGTATATATGTATAAATATATCTTAAATATAAATCATCTTTTATATGTTCAGCTTTTGACTTACCTTGAAAAAGCGTACCGTTTCTTTCGTTTTTATAATTAAAATATTTCGAATAACTTAAAAGTATTCTTTGCAGGAATAGAGCTGTGTCTTTTTCATTCTTTGAACGAATTAAAATATGAAAATGATTTGGCATTATAATATAAGCACCAACATCAACAAGCGTCTCGCCTCTTTCTATTTCCCATACCCGGTATGGATCTTTTTTATCTATATCTGAAAAACGAATAGTCTCTTTACTGTTTGCTGTATAGAGTAACATTTGAAATCTTGAATAGTCATAATCATTGAGAAAAATTTTCATTTTATTTGTTCCTCGATTATAAACATGGAAAAATTCTCCCGGTACGAATGGTTTTAATCTCGTCATGCAAAAATTATATCACACCCATACCGGGTATGGGAAGATACTTGCTGTTAAAAAAGTACCTCTCCTGATTTTCCTAGATTGAAAGTTTTTTTGTTTTTAACATAATAAAATTGAGCCCACAATTTTCGTGTTTTTAAATAGTCAGGATTATTTTGATTTAAATATGCTTCTTGCTCGGCAGAAATATATAAATAAGAATTAAATTTTGTTTTATTTTTAAAGAATCTTGCATATATTTTTTCTATAAAATTTATCAAAAAAGATCCTACAAACAATAATTCTATTTGTTGCCTAAAATGAATACGCTCATGATTAATAAGCCAAGGCTGTAAAAATTCTTCTGATTTTATAAAAATAAAAGGAAACAAAGCTGCTCCTTTTGCTTTTTTACTTACACCACTAAAAAATCCAGAAAAGCAGACTATTTTTTTGAAATAATAATTATATATGTTTTTTTAAAAATTATTTTCATCCTTATTATTCAAGCTTATATTTTACCCATTACCCATACCGGGTATGGGTAGATTTATTTAGTCGAAATAGTTTTTAAGACGAATGATGTTTTCATTGTTGCGAAGTTTTTCGTGAACTTTGGCTTCAATCTGACGAATACGTTCTCGAGTCACACCAAATTCTTGCCCTACTTCTTCAAGAGTGTGTTGTACTCCATCCATCAATCCATAACGAAGCTCGAGTATTTTTCTTTCTTTTGGTGAAAGCTCGTCTAGTACTTCTTTTATTTGATCAGAGAGAATTCTTCTTGATGTATCTTGATCTGGGCGAAGAATTTTATCATCAGGAATAAATTCACCACGAGTAGATTTGTCATCATCATCACCTATTGGCTGCTCGAGTGACACTGTCTCTTGATTTATTTGTTCTATAATATGTATTTTTTCTACATCGATATCCATCTCTGTAGCTATTTCTTCTGCAAGTGGTTCACGACCCAAATCTTGTGAAAGTCGGCGCATTACTTGCTTGTATTTAGATATAGTCTCCACCATATGCACTGGTATACGAATAGTGCGTGATTGGTCAGCTAGAGCCCTTGTAATCGATTGTCGAATCCACCAAGTAGCATAAGTCGAAAACTTATAACCCTTTGTCCAATCAAATTTTTCAACAGCTTTAAATAAGCCTAAGTTCCCCTCTTGAATAAGATCAAGAAGTGTAAGATCAGAACTCCGTCCTACATATTTTTTTGCAATGGATACAACCAAACGCAAGTTTGCACGAGCAAGAAGATTTTTTGCTTCTTCGTCACCTTTTTCAATTCTTCTAGCAAGTTCTTTTTCTTTTGCAGCATTTATAAGTGCGTACTGACCAATTTCTTTTAAATAAATTTGAATTGAGTCATGAGTCTGACCATCACGACTGTACTTTAATGCTTTTTTTTCTGTCTCACCATCTAAGTCCAGCAAATTTCCTCCTTCAAGCACATCTACTCCAGCGGTAGATAGGGATTCATAAAGCTCATCTAAAAATATAATATTACTTTCAATATCTGGAAAAGTTTTTATTATTTCATCATACGTAATAAAACCTCTTTTCTTACCTTTTTCTACCAATACTACGGCTTGGTCTTTTAACAATTCAGCTTTAGTACCCTTATTTACATCTTTTTTACTTTTAACCTGTTTTCGCACGCTCGTAAGAGGTGAAATTTTTTTCATCTTTACTTTCTTTACAGTTACTTTTTCAGCCTTTTTTGCCTTCTTCTCTACTTTATTTTTTATAATCTTTTTAACTGCAGTTTTTTTAGTAGTTGTTTTTTTAACTACTTTTTTATTCAAAACCTTTTTAGATGCACTTTTTTTAGCAACTATTTTCTTTGTCTCCTTCTTTTTAGTATTTGTTTTTTTAATCATATAAATATTATACTCTATTATTTTTAATCTTTTGGATTTTATTTATTAAATCTTGATAATCTCTTAGAAATTGACTCGACTTTTCTTTGTCTCCTTCTATTTCAAATTTACGTATATATATCATCTTTTCTCTTGCACGCCTTGTCAATATTTCTTCCTGAAAATTTAGCATTATTTCCTGTGCACTCTTATCAATCAAATCCATATCACTGTCATACCATCTTTCTGATTCTAATACTAGAGCCTCTCTTGCTGAATTATAATTATCAAATAGTTCTTTATATTCACTCTCTCCGATACAATTTCTCGTATCTTCTTGATATTTTTTTGCCCTATCTTTACCTTCTTTGCTATTTTCAAGTAAAAATATAGTGCTGAAAAATTGTTTTTCCAATAAAGATATTCTTGATATCTTTTTATCTTCTTTTTTAATTACTACTTCCTCTTTTATTAGATTTATTTTTTGATAATCTTCAAAGTCTGCATACAAGGCTTTTTCAGGTATTCCACTCTTGTAGTGAATTTCTTTTATATAAGTAGATCTATCAATACTACTCTTCATAGTATTTAAATATGGAAATACAATTTCACGTATTTTTCTCCCCCATACTTTTAAATCGTCAGACTCTTGTATCATTTTATCAATTTCAAAACTGACTATATTTTTTGAATTCCTAATTATATTTTTCCATTCTTCAGCATCGTCTTTTATGATATCTGCTGGATCGCGACCATCATTTAAATTTGCAATCTTGACTTCCATGTCGAGAGATATAGCAATGAGCGCACTTCTTCTAGTCGCGCGCATACCCGCTTCATCTCCATCAAAAGCAAATATGACTTTTGATGAAAGTCTTTTTACGAGACCTAGATTGTTTACACCACTTGCTCCATCGAATGTATTTGAGGCAAGAGCTGTACCAGAGACTGCGACTGTATTGTCGAGTCCTATTTGATGAGACATTAATAAATCGAGCTGTCCTTCTACTATAATACTATATCCTTTTGATCTTATTCCTAGCTTTGCTTTATCTATACCAAAGAGTGTATTTGATTTATTAAACAAAATACTATCAGTACTGTTTATATATTTTGCCTGACTCACACTATCTTCTTTTTTATTACTATCAAGTAATCTACCAGAAAAAGCAATTATCCTACCACTTGAATCAGAAATCGGAAACATAATTCGTCCTCGAAATCTATCATAAAAACTTTGACCATTATTCTTTTCTGATTTTTTAATAAGACCTACTTGTAATAAGTCTTTTTCTTTATATCCATTACTCATTAAAAATACAGAAACGGATTTCCAAGCCTCAGGCGCATAACCTACTCTAAATTGTGATATAATACTTTCTTCAAGCCCCCTATTTAGTAAATAAGATTTGGCATTTTCTTCTTTTTTAAATTCATCTTCAAAATACTGTGTAGCTTTTTCCATTATCTCATACAATATTTCCCTATCTTCCTTTTTATCGTCTTGCCATGAATTTACTTCTATACCTGTCTTTGCTCCAAGTATTTTTAAAGCACCTCGAAAATCTACTCCTTCAAATTTCTCAACAAAAGAAAATATATCGCCTTTTTCATTACAACCAAAGCAATAATAACTATTTCTTTCGGGAGAAATAAAAAATGAAGGAGTTTTTTCGTTGTGAAAAGGACACTTGGCTTTAAAGTTTTTTCCTGAAGGAAAAATCGTAATATACGAAGAAATACAATCTTCTATACTTAAACGCTCTTTAATTTGATCCTTTGGAGAAGACATTATTATAGTAGTGACAATTTGAATTTACTTTTAAAAAGTAAATATTATTTAACCTTTTAATTTTCCTCTACTTCTTTTTCTTCTTGTGTTTCTGTTTTATCTAGTCCAAAACCTGTTCCAGCTGGAATCAAGCTTCCGATGATTACGTTTTCTTTCAAACCTCGTAGATTGTCAATTCCTCCACGTACAGCATTGTTTATCAAAACTCTATTTGTGTTTTGGAAAGATGCAGCAGATAGCCAACTCTTAGTAGTAAGAGAAACTTCTGATATACCAAGTACAATTGTCTCGGCTTTTGCTTCTTCACCGCCTCCCTCTTTTACTTTTTGATTTTCTTCAATAAGTTCGATTGCTTCTACTACTTCACCTGGAGAGAATGTAGAATCCCCAGCTTCCTTGATTTTCTTACGTGAGAACATTTGTCGAATAATAATCTCCACGTGCTTACGAGAAATAGATGCACTTTGTAAGTCGTAAACTTTGTTGATTTCTTTTACGATATAATCTTCAGCCATATCTTTATTTCCGTATTTTACAATTTCATTTATGTCAGCAGAACCATCAGACAATATTTGACCCTTTACTACCTTGTCTCCTACTTTTACAATTGGAGCTCTTCTAAAGGCTACAATGTATTCAACTTCATTTGTCTTTTTGTCTCCACCATCACCCAATACTTTTATGATTTTTTCATTACCATTGTTTTTGATTTCAAAAACCTCACCATCAGATACTGATATAATCGCTGGATTCTTTGGCTTACGTCTTTCAAAGATTTCTTCCACACGAGGAAGACCAGTCGTAATGTCGACAGTAGCCACACCTCCGGCGTGGAATGTACGAAGAGTAAGCTGTGTTCCTGGTTCACC
>CAZCDN010000019.1:0-5320 GCA_964497725.1 uncultured Candidatus Saccharibacteria bacterium
CTCAAAATTCTGGTTATACAAAAGATCCATATCATGAACCAATAGGGCAGGGTAGGCCAGAAGCAGCATCTTTTATTAAAGAAGAAGTAAGGCCTGATACACGAGCTAATAGAAATTGGAGCAATCTTGGATCTGGAAAAGAAAATGAAAATGAAGCACCAAGACAGGGTCAAAAATTCTCTCCTGTGTATAAAGCTATGCCAATGGAAGAGCACGATGAAAATAAAAATTTAATTCCAGAACTTAAAAAAGCAGAAGCTTCATTTGTGGGAACTTCTTTTGTACCTAGAAAGACAGGGGTAAATACTCCTGTTCAAAATAATTTTAATAGCACAGAGAGTGCTTCGTATAATAGTGTAAATCAAGGTGTGCCAGTGCTTAGAGTGATGCCTAGTGGTATAAATGATTTACCAAAAGGAGACCTTTTACAAAATGATTTGAGTCAGATTATGAAAGAACAAAAACCAAAAGGTAGTAATCATATACTTGGTTGGATTATTTTTATAATCATATTTTTTATATCAATCTTTGGAGTCGCTATATTTGCTAGCACAAAAGGGTATATTGATTTACCGTTTTCTGTAGATAGTTTTTTAAATACAAAACAAGAAGCTAATGTAGAAGAAGAAGTTTTTGTTCCAAAGATAGAAGACAATAGTATGCAAAATACAGTAGAAGAAGATACAGATTTAAATAGTCAGAAGATTTTAAAAAATGAAGATTCTCTATTTACCGATATTGAGACAGAGGGGAACGATGGAAATAATTTGGATGTAAAAAATGATGAAGTAGTAAAACCCACTCAAGAAAATAATCCTAAAAACATACAATAATGGAAGAATTTATTCTAAAAACCATAATAGTGTTTGTTGCATTTGCTGGTTTTTTGCTTGCAAGTTATATAAACCAAAAAAAGAAAAAGAAAGTTAAACTTGTATGTCCTATGCGTTCTAATTGTGATACTGTAATAAATAGTGATTATTCAAAAATCTGCGGTATAAAATTGGAAGTTTTAGGAATGATATATTATGCATTTATTGCTTTGGGTTATGGTGTGGTAAACAATTTTCCATCTTTAGATGGCACACTTTCAAATATTTTATTACCTTTTTCTTTTTTTGCTTTTATATTTTCTCTTTATCTTATATCGGTCCAGGCTTTTGTTATAAAACAATGGTGCTTTTGGTGTCTTTCTTCTGCACTATTTTCAACTATAATTTTTCTAGTTTCTTTTTTTATAAAGATAGGATTACACTTCTAAACCTTTCTTTTGTGGTCTTTTTCTGGTATATTGGTCTTGTTCACATGGTGCCTATGGTGTAACGGTTAACACTGAGGTTTGTGGAACCTTCGATTCGGGTTCGATTCCCGATAGGCACCCAAAAATAACGAGAAAATTTTAATAAATTTTCGACTATATTTTTGGAGTGTCCTGAGGAGCTTGCGACGTAGGGCACCCAAAAGCTAGCATTCATGCTGGTTTTTTTATTAATAAATCTTCAAAATAAAAAACCTACTTACGTAGGTTTTTTTGTGGGATATCAATTATGATTTTTTTCCATTCCAAATTATCGTTAGTTATGATTGGGATTCTAATTTCTGAACCTCTTTCCGCAATCAGCATACAATAAGATGTGGTTTTTCTTGAATAAACATCATTGATTTTTCCTTGAATTACATCAAAACGTTTTTGTTTTAATAGTACTAGTAAAAAGTTTTCGTTATGTTTTTCACTATTACCAAGTAATGAAATCTCATCCGAGTGCTTTATAAAAGATGCTTTTTCTATTAAATCATAGCGATTTCTATCAGGCATACTATTATTTTTTGTATAGATTCTAGCGCCTTCGGTTCTTGAATCTGTGTGCATTTGTACAAAGAAGTCTCTACCATTTTCTCCTCGTTGTAGTTGTATGCCTGGAGTGATTGTACCTTCTTTTGTAATTGTTACTGTGCATAGTGTATCTCTTTTCATAAATGTTTTTTACACACTCTATACTATTTATCACACTTTGTAAATTTACTTTAATTTAGATGCTATAATAAATAAATGACGCAAGGTGAAGCTCTAAATATTTTAAAAACTGGTGCAAATGTATTTCTCACTGGAGAACCAGGTGCAGGAAAGACTCATACTATAAATGAGTATGTAAGATATTTACGAAGTCACGAAATAGAAGTAGCAATCACTGCTTCGACTGGTATTGCCGCTACTCACATAGGAGGTATGACTATTCATTCTTGGAGTGGTATAGGTATAAAAAATAAATTAGATAAATATGAAATCGATAAAATCGCAAGCAATGAATATGTATCAAAACGTATTAATAAAGTAAAAGTTTTAATTATAGATGAAATCTCAATGTTATCATCTGGCACTTTAGATATGGTAGATGCTGTATGTAGGGAAGTCAGAAATGACGACAGTCCTTTTGGTGGATTGCAGACTATATTTGTAGGTGATTTTTTTCAGCTTCCTCCGATATCAAAAAATAAAATAGAAAAAAATCCCGAGTCTTCTTTATTTGAAAATAGTAATGGAATTTTTGCTTATGAGTCGAGTGCTTGGGCAAGAGCAAGACTTATCATCTGCTATTTATCTAGTCAGTATAGACAAGACGACGAAATTTTTCTGTCGATACTTTCTTCAATTAGAAGAAATGAATTCAATGAAGATCATTTTGCACATCTTGAAGAAAGAAAAATAAATGACATACAAGATTCTAAAAAAATGCTAAAGCTTTTTTCTCACAATTTAGATGTCGACAAAGTAAATGAAATAGAGCTTTCAAAAATAGAAGACGAAGAAGAGTTCTTTATTATGGAAAGTAATGGGAACAATTTTATTGTTGAAAGTCTTAAAAAAGGATGTCTCTCTCCTGAAAACCTTGTACTCAAAGTAGGAGCAGAAGTAATGTGTACAAAAAATAATCAAAAAGCAGGATATGTAAATGGTACTATGGGAGTAGTAGTTGGGTTCGAAGCTCTCTCAAGATACCCAATAATAAAAACTCGGAATGGAAAAAAGATTGTAATAGAACCCACTGAATGGATAGTAGAAGAGAATGGAAAGCAGAAGGCAAGCATCACCCAAATTCCTCTTAGGCTTGCTTGGGCTATTACGGTACACAAATCGCAAGGTATGAGCCTAGATGAGGCTATGATGGACCTTTCTACAGTATTTGAATACGGTCAAGGCTATGTAGCACTTTCTCGTATACGCAGGCTTTCAGGCCTATATCTCGTGGGGTGGAATAAGCGTGCATTCGAAGTTCACCCAAATGTACTTTTGAGTGATGAATCTTTTAAAGAAAATTCTCACCAGGCAGAAATTGCTTTTTCAAAAATCAACGAAGATGATTTACAAAAAATGCACACAAATTTTGTATTGGCATCTGGTGGGGTAATGAGTACAAGTTTGAAAAAAAATAAGAAAAACAAAATCGATACAAAAGATATCACTTTAGATGCGTGGAGGGAGACTAAAAGTATAGAAAAAATAATGAAAATACGAAATTTAAAAAAAGACACTATACTCTCACATCTCGATTATCTGGTAAAGAAAAATAAAATTTCAAAAGACGAGCTTTCTTGTATTCTTACACCAAGCTTAAAAAAGATAAGTTCTAAAATACTCGATACTTTTAAGAAAAATGAGACCACATCGCTTTCGACGGTATACAATCATTTTGATGGCGAGTATTCTTATGACGATATAAAAATCATAAGATTGTTTTTATAATTAGCATTTTTTATGCTATTATCTTTGTATAAAAATATGATAAGTGAAATATCAGCAGTAAATAATTTACATAAAGATGGGAAAATCCACAAAACTCTTACATTTAGAATGATTGTACTCGAGGGAGTGTCTATTGTGTTTTTGGGTATGCTTGTATCTGGACTTGTTAAAAATGGACATATGTTTTCAAGAGGTTTCTACTTTATATTTATAGGTTTTATTTTTGGCTTTTTTGTATTTTCTAAAATATTTAAAATAAAATGGGATAAAGATAGTAGGGTGATAAAGGTGCGCAGGTTTGACCCGTTGGGACTTATTACTCTTGCTATATATGGTATTCTTCGCTGGTATTTAGGAGATGTACTGGGATATTTTTATCACGAAGATGTGATTTTGATATCGAGTATTACACTGTCTCTTTTGTTTGGCCTTACTTTTGGTAGATTTATAAATATGATAATAAAGGTAAAAAAGATTCATGAAGATCTCGATACAAATAATCTACTAAAATAAAAATATCAAAATTGCTTTATTTGATATAAAAATACATTTTGTCGAATTTTAAATGAAATGCTATGATAGGGTATATTAATAGTTTAATTTCTTGATAAATTATGGAAACAAATAAAGAAAATAAGTTAACAGTGTTTTCGATAATGGTCGCAGTTATATTGGTAGCTTTGATTGTGTATGCATTTATGGCTAAAATCAAGCAATCAGATGATCAGATGATCGATATCAAAACTAGTGACGACACTTCTTATTTAAATGAAGAAGTTTCAAATAATCAAGAACAAAAAATAGAAAATATGGAAACAGAAAATACAAATGAACGTGTGTCAAAAAATGGAGATGTTTTAGTAATGAATTATACAGGTAAACTTACAGATGGTACTGTATTTGATTCAAATGTAGATCCAAAATTTAATCATGTACAACCCTTCGAATTTACTCTAGGTGCAGGTATGGTTATAAAAGGATGGGACGAGGGTCTTGTAGGTATGAAAGTCGGAGAGAAAAAAACTCTTACAATAGCTCCAGAAAAAGGATATGGTGAGCGTGGTGCAGGTGCTCTTATACCACCAAATGCAACTCTCATATTTGATGTAGAATTGGTGGGTATAAAATAATCTATGGAAAAAACTCGTAATTTTGTTCAAAAAATGAAATCTTTATCAAAGAGAAGAAAAATCTTTTTTTCTTTGATTTTTGTATTTGTTGTTTTTGCAGTTTTCAAAAACTTTATTTTGCCAAATGGTGATGACTCTTTGCTTTTTGAAAAAGTAGAAAGTAAAGTATTTGTACAGAGCGTCGTAGCTTCTGGGCAAGTGGTTTCTGATACAGATTTAAACTTATCTTTTAATTCGGGTGGAATAGTTAAAAGTATAAATGTAAAAGTAGGGGACAAGGTATATAAAGGCAAAGTCCTAGCATCTTTAAATCAGGGTCCACTATCAGCTTCCCTTACTCAAGCTCGAGGCTCTCTTTTAGCAGCCCAAGCAAAGTATGAAAAAATCATAGAAGGTTCTACTGATAAAGAAGTTGCTCTATCAAAAGTCCTTTTAGATAATGCAAAAA
>CAZCDN010000019.1:5420-9102 GCA_964497725.1 uncultured Candidatus Saccharibacteria bacterium
ACAGCTTCTGATGCAGATATTTCTCTTGCTCGAGCTGATATTCTTTCTGCACAAGGTCAGGTAGAACTTGCAAATGCTAATCTTGAAAATTCTATAATACGCTCTCCAGCACAAGGGACTATTACAAGTGTAGATATTAAAATTGGTGAACTAGCAGAAGCTTATAAAAAAGCTATAGTATTGGAAGATTTACAGAATTTATATATAGAAGCTAAAATCAATGAAGCAAATATCTCTATACTTAAAATTGGTGACCCTGTAGATGTTACTTATGATGCATTGGGTAAAGACAAAGTATTTGTTGGTGAGGTATTTTCTATTGATCCTTCAGCTACCGCAGATGATGGCATTATAAACTACAAGATAAAAGTTCTCCTAAAAGAAAAAAATAATATTATAAAGCCTGGAATGAATGCAGATATTACAATAACTACATTTAAAAAAGAAAATGCAATCGCTGTACCTTTTTCAGCAATTTCAAATAAAGACGGTATGTCTTATGTAAAAGTTGTGAAAGATGAAAATCAAAAAGATTATGAAGAAGTTTCTGTCGAGACAGGTGTAGTAGGGGATGGCAATCTTATAGAAATAATCAGTGGTTTAAATGGTGGTGAGATGATAATGATTTCAAATAAAAAATAATTATGCTTAACAAGACTCCTATAAAAAAATCTCTTTTCCGAAATTTAAAAGTAGGATGGTATCTTGCAAGTAGAGATATACGTCGTGCAAATATTTGGACTACGGGACTCATTGTCGCAGTAATGACGCTTACATTTTTAAATTTAGTTGTAATCTCAGGTATTTTAGTAGGAATTATTCAGGGCTCTGAAGATGCTCAAAAGAAATATGCATTAGGTGATATAATCATATCTCCATTTTTAAATCGCCCATATATATTAGATACTCAAAATATAGTTCCAGTTGTTAAAAATATTCCAGGATATAAATATCATACAGTAAGATATACAGGTTCTGGAAAATTTGAATCAAATTATCGATCTACTGTAAAGTCGGGTGAATTAAGAGATGGAGCCGGCGGTTCTTTTTTAGGTATTGATCCAGAACAAGAAGAAAATTTTTCTGGTGTATCAAAATTTGTAATAAGAGGTTCTTATCTTACTAGTAAAGACCAAGACAGTGTTTTGATAGGTAAAAATCTTTTATATGAATTTACTCCTATTGAAGCACCGGGTTTTCAGACCTTAAAAAATGTATCCATAGGTTCTAGAATAAAAGTCACGGTAGGAGATAATTCAAAAGAATATATTTTAAAAGGAATAGTAGCTAGTAAAGTAGATGAATTTGATACATCAGTCATTGCTCTTAATAGTGAGGTGCAAAAAATGGTAGGGCGAAACGATACAAATGCAAATACTATAGCAATACAGCTTTTACCAGGAACGGATCCTGATTTAGCGAAGCAGTTTTTAATCGACAATAGAGTAGGAGAGAGTGGTAGGATTCAGACAACACTAGAGGCTTTCCCAAAATTCTTGAAAGATATCAAAGTTACATTTGCGCTTTTAGGAAGTGTTATTTCAGGTATTGGTCTTGTGGTATCATCTATTACAATTTTTATTGTGATTTTTGTAAATGCTATTACTCGTAGACGCTTCATTGGTATTATAAAAGGTATTGGTATTACTAAAAATGCAATTATCTATTCGTATATGTATCAAGCTTTTATATACTCAGCACTCGGAATAATTTTTGGTATGGTTTTGGTATTCTTAGTTATCAAGCCATATTTTGCTGCCAACCCATTAGACTTTCCTTTTTCTGACGGCATACTCGTAGCTACAGTTCCTGGTACCTTAAAGAGAGCACTCATCCTTCTGATTACTACAATGGTTGCAGGATTTATACCAGCACGTATAGTCGTACGGCAAAATACTCTTAGTGCCATACTAGGTAGATAATAAATTATATGATTGAAGTAAAAAATTTAACAAAAAAATTTAAAAATGGAGAACAAGAAATCGTAGCTATAAACAATCTTTCTTTCTCTGTGCCAAGTGGTCAATTTCTCACGATATCAGGACGCTCAGGTTCTGGTAAGTCTACACTTTTGTATCAAATGGGTCTTTTAGATTTACCATCCGAGGGTGAAGTATATCTTGATGGAGTAGAATCTATAAATATAGACGAGGAGACACGTACTACAATGCGATTAAATGACTTGGGTTATATCTTTCAAGACTATGCCATAATTCCATATCTTACAGCTCTTGAAAATACAGTCTTACCACTTCTAATGCAAGGTTATAGCCAAACAGAGTCAGAAGAGTTATCTAAAAAAGCATTAAGTAAACTTGGGATTCTAGATAGAATGAACAATCTACCAAGTCAGCTTTCCGGTGGTCAACAGCAACGTGTAGCTATAGCTCGCGCCATTGCCCATGATCCAAAAATTATATTTGCAGATGAGCCGACAGCAAACCTCGATTCAGAAACAGCTCAAAATGTAATAGATGCATTCGTAGAATTAAATAAAGAAGGACAAACTATAATCATGGTCACTCACGAGCCAGAATATGCAAAAGTGGCACATAGAACTATTGTAATGGCCGACGGTGTAATCATTGACGACATTCAAAATAAATAGCACAAAGTATATATTTTTACTTTAATATTTTTTTCTGCTACAATATTTCTATATTATTATTAAAAGTAAATAAAAATCCAGATGAATAATCAAGAATCTCTATTAACAAATAAGAATTTTACAAGGTCAGTGACTGTTTTTGTAGCAGTATTGGCAATATTCTTTTTTGTAAAATTAATACACGTTTTGAATCCAAGTAATCTTGGTGGAGAGATGATGAATACTATCAGTGTAGGAGGTGAGGGTGAAGTAAGTGCAATACCCGACATTGCTGTGATTGATGTATCGATTTCAAAAGAAGCAAAAACTGCAAAAGAAGCGACTGATTCTTTAAATGAATCAATTAAATCTACATTATCATATCTTTCAGAAAAAGAAATTGAAGCAAAAGATATAAAGTCAGAATACGGCGGTATTTATCCAAAGTATGAAACTCAAGCTGTGTACTGTGTGACTTATCCTTGCTCTAAAGCAAAGACTACAATAGTTGGTTATACTGCTACACAAAATATAAATATAAAAATTCGTGTAGCTGACAATGCAAATGAAATTAGATCAGGTCTTGTAGATTTAGGTCTTACAAATATCACTGGTCCAAATTTTAGTGTAGATGATGAAGAATTACTTCAAGAAGAAGCTCGAGCAAAAGCTATTTTAAACGCACAACAAAAAGCAGAAAAATTGGCTAAGAATTTAAATGTAAGACTTGGAAAAGTTGTAGGGTTCTATGAAGAAGGCAATGAGGTTTTCCCAATGGCTTACAAATCAAGTGTGGCTTTTGACGGTGGTATGGAAATAATGAGAGAAGAAGCCCCATCTTTACCAAAAGGTGAGAATAAGATTTCTTCAAAAGTAAACATTACTTACAGAATAAAGTAATACGACGGTTATACATAAAAACACCCTTATTTATAAGGGTGTTTTTATGTATTTGACTTTTTGCTCTAAAAGGAGTATTATTTATATATAAGCCCTACGGGGTGGTTTTTAGTAAGAGTTATTCTTTTAATCAAAAAAAATATGGCAAATCTATTAAATTATTTCAAAGAGACAAAAGCAGAGATGAAACACGTA
>CAZCDN010000020.1:0-8664 GCA_964497725.1 uncultured Candidatus Saccharibacteria bacterium
GAGAAACCATTTGTCTAGCAAGACGACGTGTATGAGCAAGACCCATACGAAATACAACATTGTCCAATCTTCTTTCTAGAAGTTCAAACAAAGTATCAGTAGCAAGACCTCCTTTGTGAGCTACTGCTTCTTTTATTAGATTTGAGAATTGTTTTTCTGAAATACCATAAGTAAAACGAACTTTTTGTTTTTCTATAAATTGAGTACCGAAAGAAGATAGAGGTTTTCCTCTTTTTCCTTTTTTACCTTGTGCGTGTCTTGCTTCAGACATAGTAAATTTAGCTGTTTGACATTTTGCAAACACGCCTCCACCCAGTCTTCTACAAATTTTATATTTTTTTACAGTTTTCATTATATATCAAAAATTACTTATTAAACTCTTCTTGGCTTTTTAGGCTTTGGACCATTGTGTGGTACTGGTGTCATATCTTTAATTGTTGTGATGTCGATTTCATTTGCCATAAAAGCTCTGATTGTAGGCTCTCTTCCACTACCAACTCCTTTTACTATTACATCTACTTCTTTTACACCAATAGACTTAGCTTTTTCTCCTATGATACTTCCAGCTTTTCCAGCTGCAAATGGTGTACCCTTTTTTGCACCCTTAAATCCAAGACTTCCAGCTGTAGTTGAAAACAAAACATTGCCTTGCTTGTCAGTAAGCGTAGCGCGAGTATTATTGAAAGTAGCTTCTACGTATAAAATACCAGCAGCGATCTTCTTTTTTGAAGCCTTGCTACCTTTTTTTGAAGAGCTTCCTGCTCCATCTTTTTTATTTTCTTTTTTTATGATTTGTTTCTTTACCATTTGGATGAATTTTATTTTTAAAAACTTTTTAAAACGTTAATTTATTTTATGTCTTTGTTGCTTTTGTCTTACCACTTGCCATTGTCTTTCGGACATTACCTCTGACTGTTCTTGAATTTGTCTTTGTACGTTGACCTCTTACTGGAAGCTTGCGCATATGACGCACACCTCTATAATTTTTAATATCTTTCAATCTTTTTACGTTTGCAGAAATTTCTCTTTTTAGAGTTCCTTCGATTGTCATTGTTTCGATTATTTTTCGAATTTCATTTTCTTGATCTTCTGACAAATCTTTCCCAGGCATTGAGTACTTAACTCCAACCTGATCAAGAATACCTCTTGCCTTAGAAATACCAATACCATAGAGCTCTGTAAGCCCTATTTCAAGTCTTTTTTCATTTGGGATATTTATACCTAGAATTCTCATATATTATTGTTTTTGTTTGTGCTTTGGGTTATCGCAGATAACATAAAGATGACCAGATCTTTTCACCATTTTGCATTTAGCACAAATTTTTTTTACAGAAGCTTTAATTTTCATAATTATTTTAAACTATTTAAATAAACAAAACAGGGCGTAAACCCTTTAAAATTTATATATAGCCTATATCAATACACATTACACTATTTTACAAAATAAAGCAATACCCTCTTTACAAATTAAAGTGGATATCCTATTTTGATTAAAATTTACTAGATCTTAGAATTATAAGCGTTTTATAATTCGACCCTTTCCACCATATTTATCTATCAAAACCTCTACTTTATCTCCAATTAAAACTTTTATTCTATGGAGTCTCATTTTACCCGATACGTATGCGACAATAATCTTGGGTTCGTCTTCTGTGCCTAAGTCTACTCTAAATTCAGTATTTGGAAGAGACTCAGTAACCACTGCGACTACTACATTATTTTCACTATCGTTGTTTTGATTATTGTTCATTTTTTGGTTTTCAAATTGTACTAAAATATAAAACTTTAGTCAAATTTGTATTATTTTTATTCTTCTATTATTTTTATTTTTTCTATATCTTTTGGTATAGATTGTTGCCACGGAGGCTGAAATACAACTCTTGCTTTTAGTATGCCTGGATCTTGTTTAAAAATATCATCTATATCTTTTTTTGCCACTCCTCCAAGTTTTTTTGCTAAATCTAAAGTAATAGGATGCCAATCAAGAGACCCATCACCTGACAAATCGAAAGATATAGATTCTGTGTCTTTGACTATAGTATAATTTTTATCAGAGAAATTAAATTTTAAATCTTTAATATTTAATATATCTATTTCTTTTAGATCTGTATCATTTGCATTTGGATAAGCCTTTTTGATTACTTCCTTCAATAAGTCTTCTTCTTTGAAAATCACTGTAGCTATTTTACCTTTTGCTGATATTTTTGCATCTTCAGTTTTAGACAAGAAGCCGTCTTCATTTATAGACATTGAAAACTGAACACTGCCTGGATAATATACATACCCTTCTGGTAATTCAGCTTCGACTTTTTTAGACAAAGATTCTCTCAATTTTATTTCAAAATCTGATTTTAGTACACCTTTTTCTGTAGCACTTGGCGTATAAAATGTACCATCTGCTCCATCTGTAAATGCAGTTTTTGAGCGTGCATACATTTTCTCGTATTTAGAAGTACCCTTAAATCCTATTATTTTAAAATCCTTTGCACTACCATTGTATTTTTCACCAGCGTTTTGAGCAGTCGCAGTGACAGTCACACTACCTGGGACAATTTTACTCCCTGACTTTGTATACCCTGGAATAGTCACAGCTTGATCCGTCATATATACATATCCACTATCATCGGAAAGTCTTGTATTTATCAAGAGTTTTTGAGGACTAGTACTATATTCGTTATATACGACGACTGTACCTTTTGATTTTATAGACATTGCTTGCTTGTCTGAAAATTTTACATCTTTTTCTTCTTCTCCTTCAATAATCATAATTTCAAAAGATAAGCCAGCTGAAGAAGTTTTATTTGCTACAAATTTTTCATTGTTAAAAGAAAATTGTTCTACTTTTGGACTAATATATACTTTAACTCTTGCGAAAAAGTTTAACACAAAAAATACTGCAATTAGTATCAGGATTATAAAAAATATATAATATTTTATTTTACTTTTCTTCTTTGGATTATAATCATCATAGCTTGTATCTTTTATGGTTTTATTTATACTTGGTCTCATTTTTTTATCTATCACATTTATATTTAAATGCACCTCATCTTCATGATTTTCCATATCACCTACTTCTGTATTTATGTTTTCGTCTTTATATTCTGTATTGTTTCTTTCTTGGAAATTGTTTGGAATTGATTTTTTATCTCGAGCTTCGGTAAGTTTTGACAGCATGTCATTTTTAGATGTTGTGTTTTTTGTAGTATTTTCTTTTGTTGTAACTATATCTTCGATTTTGTTTTGCATTTTTTTTATTAAATTATTTCTAATTAATTGATTGTATATATTATAACTTATATACATGGGCCAAGCAAAGAGCTTCACTCATTAAAAACTGATCACAAGTACCACTTGCAACATTACATAATTTTTTTAAATCATTTTTCTCCATTATAAAAACTGAAAATTTTCTATCTCCTAAAATTTTTAGTGGGACATTTGGATTTTTTAAAATATTTGAAAAATACAAAGAAGTATCTTCATGCGATACTATATGCACAATATCTGTATATCCTGAGATTTTTGAAATATCGACAATTGATGAATAAAATATATTTTTCCAAGAAGATTCTACTTCTCCTAAAACTTTTTCCATATCATTTTTCTTGTCTTCTTCCAAAGAACCACTTACATATAACTTAAATATAGATTCAGCTTGTTCTTTTGATATATTTTTGGCTTTCATTATCCTCTTCATAATATAATTTCTTCCTATAGGGAAAGAAAAAAAAGAAGTCAAAATTCCATCGTGTACCATACCCACATCTGTAATCTCTGCATTTACATCAATCAAGAGATACGAATCCAATTTTGGATATTTTAATCTAATTGAATTATAAAAAGACATCATAAAAGAACCAAAGTGC
This sequence comes from uncultured Candidatus Saccharibacteria bacterium, assembly GCA_964497725.1. GTDB lineage: Bacteria > Patescibacteriota > Minisyncoccia > Phycocordibacterales > UBA9973 > UBA8515. Next base: position 3,867 of record CAZCDN010000020.1, read on the forward strand.
ACATCGGTATGTGGGTATACTTTTTTAATTTTATCTTTAATACTAGAAAGTACATTTTCAGGACTCATACTAAGATATACAATCATATCTAAAGTCTTTGCTTTTTTGTCAAAAATATCATTTACTTTATATCCATTTATAAGACTTTCGAGTACTACATTTTCTATCAATTTTGGTGTGTCTTGTTTTTCGTATTTTTTTTCATATTGAGCTATGACATCCTTCAATTCTGATTGGAGTAACTTATCAATCATCTTTTTTGAAGTCATAAATCTGCCTTGCTCTTCTACATGCATAGTTCTGGTAAGTGACACATACCAAGGAGAACCAAGAAAACAATATATTTTCTCAGGTCTACCTAATTTTAGCATCATTAATTTATGAGCAGTGTCATACAATGCACTGTTCATAGCAGTAGAGAATTTATCAAAGTCTAAATCATTTTCATATCTCATATCAGTCCGAACTTGCCCTAAAATAGTTGGATTTTTTTCTTGAGATAAAGATACCAACGCACCACCCACAGAACCAGAGCCTATATCAAAAATAGCGATTAGTTTATTTTTATTTTTTCTATTACTAAAAATTCCCATATAAATATATTATACATTAGAAAGTATTAAGTAGAAAGTAAAAAATGTTATTCTTTTGTTTTTATTCGAGAATTGCTTTTATTCTACGAATACCAGATGATGAAGCTTCTTCTTTTTTTATTTTAAATACTCCCAGCTCTTCTGTATTTTTTACATGTGGACCACCACAAAATTCTTTTGATGTCGTATTACCATCTTTGTCTTCAATCATATATACAGATACAACTTCAGGATATTTTGCACCAAATTCCATCTCTGCACCTATTTTCTCTGCTTCTACAAATGGCATTTCTCTTCTAACAACCTTTAGATTTTTTTTAATATTCTCATTCACAATATTTTCTACTTTTTCTTTCTCTTCATCTGTCATCTTTTTGTCGTAAGTAAAATCAATACGTAATCTTTCTTCTGTAATATTACTACCTCTTTGTTTTACATTTTTTCCCAAGACTTCTTGTAGTGCAGCGAGCAATAAATGGTGAGCTGTGTGTAAGCGTACAGTTTTTTCATTTGTATTTGCAAGCCCTCCTTTAAACATACCCGCAGATGAAGTCTGTGAGAGCAATACATGTTCATTCATTTTTTTCTTAAAATCATCAATATCGATTTTTATATTTTTCTCTTCTGCTATTTCCAAAGTAAGCTCAATAGGAAAACCATAAGTAGTAGCAAGCACAAATGGATCTGTACCTTTTTCAAACTCTTTCAAGCCAAGCTCCAAGCTTTCCTTAAATTTCATTTCCTCATTTTTAATAGTTACAAAAACTTTTTCTCTATCTATTTCATAACCCATGTCTTTTAATATTTCAAAAAAACCTTCTAAAATGCCTGCAAATACTGAAAGCTCTGTATTAGTCTCAAATTTTTCACCAATCAAAGATCTCATTTTTACAATAGCTCTTCTTATAAGTCTCCTCAGTACATAGCCCTGATCTTTATTACTAGGGATTACACCATCACTAATGAGCATCACTGACGTGCGTATATGGTCTGCTACTATTCGAGCTGATCGTTCATGATACAAATCACCAGATACATGCTTTATATGTGTCATTACAGTAGAAAACAAATCTGTATCGTATGCCGTCTTTTTACCCTGCATTACTGCTGTAATTCTTTCAAAACCTGCACCTATGTCTATGTTTTTCTGATCGAGCAATCCTACGACTTTTCCATCTTTTTTTTCATACATCATAAATACATTGTTCCAAATTTCTATAATGTCTTCTTTATCAGTTCTTTCTAAAAATTCTTCACGTGAAATATTTCCCAGTCCTTCTTCTGTCATATCATAAAAAATCTCACTACTTGGACCACAAGGACCATTGTCTCCTGGACTCCACCAATTATCTTTTGCGGGAAGTGAATGTATTCGATATTCAGTAATACCTAGACTTTCCCAAATCTCTTGAGCTTCCATGTCTTCTGGTGCGTCATCATTACCCTCAAAGACTGTCATATACAACCTGTCTTTATCAAGTCCAAGACCAAATTCTTTATTTGTCAAAAATTCATAAGACCACTTTATAGCATCTTCTTTAAAATAGTCACCTAGGGACCACACACCCATCATTTCAAAAAAAGAAAAATGACTATTGTCCCCTACTTCTTCAAGATCCACTGTACGCACACATTTTTGAATATCTGCTATTTTATTACCCATTGGATGCTTTTCTCCTAATAAATAAGGTACAAGGGGTTGCATACCAGCCGTATTGAAAAGAACCGAAGGGTCATTTTCGGGTACAAGAGGTGCTGAAGGTATTATTTTATGCCCTCTATCTTCAAAAAAACATAAAAATTTCTGTCTAATTTCACTTGATTTCATACAATTAATATATCAGAAAAAAGATATCTACACCATTATTCAATTTCTTCTTTATTAAAGTATTTTGATTTTTTTACCCTTTCTTCTACAAACCACAAAATCACAAATACAAATAGTGTAAGCACTGTGGATACGATAGCAAGTTTAAACAACCCAAACCCAGAAGCAATACCTATACCTGCTGAGACCCAAAGCCCTGTAGCAGTAGTGAGGCCCATTGGTTTAGAATTTTGTGTAAAGATAAGACCTGAACCAATAAATCCTACACCTACTATTATTTGTGAAGCCATGCGCATAGGATCAAAACTAGTCAAACCTAAATATTTTATAGAGACAAGTTCTGAAATTATAATAAATAAAGCTGAGCCCATAGACACAAGTGCATAAGTTCTAATACCTGCTGTCTTCCCTGCCCACACACGCTCAAGACCAATAACCATACCCAACAAAAGAGCTACTGCTAAATGAATAATAATACTTAAAGTTTGTTCATCAAAAAAATTTTCCATATTTTTATTATACCTCGTAGTAATATTTTCACAAAATACTACTACGAGGTAATACCAGGTTATTAATAAATATTAAACTATTAAGGATAGTAAATACTTGCGTACTAGTACGCAAGTATTTAGATTACCTCCTGCTGATAACATTTTTCACAGTATACTATTTCGGGGCGCTCGGGTGCGTATGAAGTCTCGAATTCGTTATTACAACCTTCTTTCATACAAACACGATGCCAAAGTCTTAGAGGATTGCGATATTCTAGTCTTTCATAATGGCGACAATTAGGACAATATCTAGGCAAAGGTAAATTCTTTTGCTTATAAAATTGCAGTTCATCTGGGTGAATTTTATAAGCACCCGTACAAAGAGTCAGTTCATTACCATTATTAGGACAAGCAATGATTTTATTCAAAAAAACTGAACTGACATCTTCTATATTATCAGGCAATTTTTCACTCAACAGGAGACTATCATAATCTCTATTCCTTGGTATTGTATACTTATAACCCTTATCTTCAATAGCTTTTTTATCTAGAGGAAAAAAATCGTGTGCTAGTGACTCATTGTATCCAAAAAACGAAAGATCGTAAGGGAAAAATTCACCATATTTAAATATTCTATTTTCTCTATCAATATAAGGCATACTGGTCATATGCTGTTTTATTTTTTCTACCATTATAAAATATTCTTCTTTTGAGTACTGTTTATTTAAAATACAATACTCAGCATTAGTAAGCCCAACACAACCAAAACAATTTGAACAATTTTTACAAGAAATAGAATACATTACATCCCTACTTATAGTACACATAAAACAAGAAACTTGATTATAGCTCCCACCACTTCCTGTCATAGATTCATACTCTAATTCACCTTGGAGAGTCCAGCCACAATCCATAATATCTTTTACGTTTATTGATCTATAAGAATATAAAACATTTTCGGAATTTCTAATATCAAAAGATTTTTTAATATTATTAGAATTTAAAATAATATCACCAGAGAAATTATTTGAAGATTGTACTTTCGAGTATTTATGTATTGAATTTTTAAAAAGAATCCTGAAATCATTTTTGAGTTTTTCTAAATTAGAATATTTATTAATTTCTAATTTAGAGATAGCTTCAAAATATTTTTCTTTTGTGAGCTTTTGATTGTAAAAATAATAACTTTGATTGCGTAAATTAGAAGACATAAAACAATTTGAGCAATTAGAACAATCATACAAAAAATAAGAATCTAGACAATTCTCTGAATCTACAAGAAAATGAGAATTGAAATTTCTTTCAGAATTAATATTCCAAAAACAATTATCATTTTCTTGTATAGATAAGCAATCTATGCAATTTTTTGATTTATCGACATTCTCAGAATATAAAATATTATCAGATTCTATAGAAGAAAAAGATAAGTATAGATTTTTTACATTACCAATACTATTAGAATATTCACTATTTACATTATTTCCTAAAGTGATTTGAAATATTCTAGGTTGTTTATTTATAAGACTGTCTAACTGCTTAAAAAAATTATTATTAAAATCATAGTTCATCTGGTATTCATATCTATCCCAGTTGTCACTAGAATAGCAAGACAAGCAATAGACAGGCACACCATCATCTTTTAAAAAAGAAATTAAATCCTTAGAGCAAAGACCACAGATTCTTGAATACAAAGAACGATTATTTCTCCACATCAATCTTCTTATTAATCTACATTCCGGGCAAAAAGTTGGTGGTGGGACTTTTATTTTTTCATAAAACACAAAATCCTCAGGCTCGATAGTAAAGTCGTTTTTGCAGTTTTGACAGACCTGTACTGAGGTATTTGAAGTATTTTTAGTTTCAGGACTCATGTATTAAAATTATGC